>JAPPQH010000001.1 GCA_028817035.1 Candidatus Campbellbacteria bacterium
TTGTTCCAAAATCTACTCCTGGACCTGTTCTTTTATATACATATATTGCGCCTCTATGGGCGTAAAAGTTATTAGTTGCTAAGGGCGGTGGGTGGGGCGTATTTCTAAGGCGACCCCAATGATTCCTCTTTATCTTATGGGATGTTTGGGGTGGGGGACTTCACAAGTGGGGAGTTGTTTGATATTATTTTAGCAAGTTTTAGAATTCTTTCTAAAACGAAACAAGTTTACTGATTGGGCGAAAGCCATGTGGTTTCAAGGAGAGGAGAAAGAAGATGGGTAGAGATGATGAATCTTGGAAGCGGGAGCTTAGGCAACACCAAGCCCAGAGAAAAAAGGAAAATAGTGCAGTATCTTCTAATAGCAAACCACCTCATCGTATTTCCGAGATTGAGGGCAAAGTAATAGAGGCAGAAAGTATGGGAGAAGTTTTGGATATGATTGAAACTTCCAGAAAGCAGATGCAAGAAAATATAATATCTACCGAGGAGGAACTGAACAATGCCTTGAAAACACAACAAGGTGTTGAGGTGAGATATTATAATGTCTTAGCAGAAATGGAGAGCTCAAGGGAAAAAGTGGAGAGTCTTGAGATAAGATTGAAAGCTTTAAAAACAGAGAAAAAAATGGAAGACACCTTCAGCATCCCAAGAATTATAGAAGAGTGTTCGGAAAGGCTGAAAGCACAAAAACGAAACAAGCAAAACGATGGCGATGTTGAAGAAAATGGAGGGTGGTGATGGAAAGAATTAAGGAATTGACCCAAGTTAGTTTTCTCTAACTTGGGTCTTTTCTTTTTATATCGCAGGGATCTTTTTAGGTTTTTTTCACGACATTAAATCCTTTTTTAATGCCTATCATACCTATGCCAAAGACTTTTTTTGCTATACCTGTTTCTACAAGTTTTTTTGCGATTTGGTTGATGGTTGCGCCTGATCCCACAAGGTCGTCAATAAGTAGGACATTTGTATGTCTTTCTTTATAATCAGGGATGAGAAACGACAGGTTTGCGTTTGTCACTCTTTCTTTAATGTCGCTCAAAAACTTTTGTTGCTGTGAAATCTGTCCGTGTATTTTTTGTATTTTAATAACTGGCAGGTCAGATATTTCTTTGAAACTTTTGGTGGCAATATTCATAATTTGTAATTTTCTTGTCGCGGATGGTGGGATAAAAGCAACGGCATCTATTTTCCTTTGGCGAATGTATGTGAGAAGGGGTGGAGTGAATAAATCTATCAGTTGGTCAATAAATTTTTTGTCTTTCTCTCTTCCGTCTTTTGCGATTCCCAAAAAAATTGCTTCTTTGGTTTTTCCAAAATCGGGTAATGTGTATGGCATGGCGCATACCACTTCTTGTAGGTATATTTTTTCTCCTGTTTGCTTTTGAAAGTCCTGCAATTTTTCATCAAGCACATACACTCCGTCTTTTTTGAGGGATTTTAATTCTTTTATTCTTTGTTCGTATAGTTTTATCTTTTCTTTTAGGGTATATTTTTTGAGGTTGCTTTTAGACCAAAGGGCAAAAGCTTCTGTGCCTGTGTATAGGTTGCCGATGGGGTCTTTTTTTATAAAATTGTCTTCAATGATTTTACTTTTTATCTTGTAGTCTTCGGGCACATCTTTTACAAATTGGTAATATATTTTGGGAGTTTGACCGATCTTTTCTATAGATCCATCTGTTTGTAATTCTTTGAGATATTTGTGTATGGTAACCAAGCTCAGACCCAACTCAGATTTTATTATCTTGGGTGTTGCTTGCCCTTTCTCTTTTATTATTTTTGCTATCTCTTTTTTCATTGTCCTTTAAGTATATTACATACTATTAAGCAAATCAAGTCAGTAAAATCAAGGGTTTTTTGGAAATGGGTTGAAAATAAAGGGGTTTTTGGGTTAATAGTAGGTTTTTACTATTAAGCAAATCAAGTCAGTAAAATCAAGGGTTTTTTGGAAATGGGTTGAAAATAAAGGGGTTTTTGGGTTAATAGTAGGTTTTTACTATTAAGCAAATCAAGTCAGTAAAATCAAGGGTTTTTTGGAAATAGCTTGAAAACAAAGGGGTTTTTGGGTTAACAGTAGGTTTTAATTTTTGAGTGATAGGATATAGGTAAATCATCTGATTTTGCTGCCTCGCCTCCTTACCCATCACATTATTAGCATTATATTATATATAATATATTATATATAATATAAGATAAAACCACATCATTTATTATCTATTATCGCTCGGCGGTTTCACCGCCTCGCCCCTATTTATTAACGCGAACAGCTCCGCTGTTCGCTTGGCGCAACTCGCAATCGCTCACTTCGTTCGCTTCTATTTACTATCGCTCGGCGGTTTCACCGCCTCGCCCCTATTTATTATCGCTCGTGGCTCCGCCGCTCGCTTGACGCAACTCGCAGGCTCGTTGCGGTCGGACTTGGACCTCAACAATCCATTACTTTCCTTATCTCGCGGGCTTGCAAGGGTCGGACTCACCCCCTCCAATATATCGCTATTTTGCAGGTGGGGTTAATTTTGGTTTTATATTCATTTTGTATAGCCCTTCTATGAAGTCGGTTCCGGCATATCCTGCGAGGAGCGCGAATCTTGGGTCGGTGACAAAAACTCCAGCAAATCCGCCCAAGACGATACCTGTAATCAAGCTAAATGAGAGGTATAGCAGGTCAAACTTCTTTTTACTTTTTGTGCTTTTCATAAAGCCGACAAGTCCGCGGACGAAACCGCCTATCATTCCAAGCGCTATGAAGGGAATAATCTCTACTGAAAAAATATCGGTCATATACCTTCAATAGTATCATTTTTTATGAAGGTCTTGTGAAAGTGGTGTAAAATGGTGTTTACATCAGTTTGTTCTTTGGTGTTTTTATTATGCATAAAATTCCCAGAAAATCTTTAATAAATTTGATCTTTGTTTTTGTCGCCTTTTTTATTTTTGTTGGGATTGTTGGGCTTGTCGGAATTGTTGGGGTAGAATTGCACAGCAGTGGTTCTACAGCCGAAGTCCAAGCGCAGACTACTCCCACACCGACCATTACATCGATTAGTGTGTGTGGTGAGGGCATTATTGGTCCTTGGTCAGATATCTGTCCAAGAGTTACAAACGGAGGGTCAACTTCTAACAACAAGATTGCATATATCTTGGGTTGTCGTCCAGGCAGAGCAACAAGTAACCTTAGTGTATACATAAACGATGTGTCCGTACCAGACACATTCTCAACTGGATTTTCAAACAAAAACCCATTTATAAATGAATATGCTTGTCCTTCGGCAGGTAGTGTCACAGGTGCAGGAAAGGGGTATCACATAACACTTTTGCGATCCTGGAGAACACCAAGAACTCCAGGAACATACAAGATACAAGTAGCAGAACCAGGTAGCAGTCAGAAATCAAATGCAGTAACGATTACCATAGACAAGACAGCGCCAACAATCACAGGAACGGTGCCACCAAGTACAGACAATACTTTATCTGTTCCCATCACAGTCACAGACAATGTTGGTGTTAGAACAACTGCAAAGTGGTTCCTACATACAACCAGTGCTTGTCCGACCACAGAATCGTCATATACCAATTCATTCGCCCTCTTAGGTGGTGTAGCGAGCAAAACAGCAACAATAACTGTGGCAAAACAATCAGCAGTAAGATATCTCTGTGTCCGTGCTACAGACACCGCAAATCCAGCAAATGTTTCACACGTTTATTTAGGCCAGGTTCCTGTGAGAAGTTATGGAACAACAACACCAATCACTGGTTTTGACCGTCCTCAAGGTATTGCGATAAGAGGTAATTATGCTTATGTGGTTAATCGGAATGACACTCTTTCTATAATCAACATATCAAACCCAACAAGTCCTACAGTAGTGAGTAGCCCATCAATCACTGGGTTTGACCGTCCTTATGGAATCGCCATAAAAGGCAACTATGCTTATGTTGTAAATCGTAGGGGCAACACTCTCTCCATACTTAACCTAACAAACGCAACAAGTCCTACAGCGGTGAGTAGCCCATCAATCACTGGGTTTAGTAATCCCCAAGGTATTGCAATAAGAGGTAGTTATGCTTATGTCGTAAATCGTAGGAGCAACACACTCTCCATACTTAATTTATCAAACGCAACAAGTCCTACGGTGGTGAGTAGCCCGTCAATAGCAGGGTTTAATAGTCCTTATGGAATCGCCATCAGAGGAAACTATGCTTATGTGACAAACATAAACAACACACTCTCCATACTTAACCTAACAAACGCAACAAGTCCTACGGTGGTGAGTAGCCCGTCAATAGCAGGGTTTAACCGTCCTCATGGAATCGCCGTAAAAGAAGGTAGTGGTTATGCTTATGTGGTAAACCGTGGCTCAGACAGATTGTCTATCATCAACATATCAGACAACACCATAGCATCTCGCGATGTCGCAACAACGCCAGCACCAACCAATTTGTTTAACAGTCCTCAGGGTATTGCGATAAGTGGAAACAATGCTTATATTACAAACAACAATAACACTTTCTCTGTTGTTGATATATCTACATTTACAACTCCAACGCTGCCAATAATAGACACCCCACCACCAGCACCAACGCCACCTCCAACACCCCCACCCACACAAACTGCACCAACAATCACGGCGATTGGTGTGTGTGGCAGTGGCAATGCTGCTCCTTGGAATAACAACTGTGGCA
>JAPPQH010000002.1 GCA_028817035.1 Candidatus Campbellbacteria bacterium
CAACTTCAGAGGAGGAACTGACCCAAGGGTAAAGGAAATACTGAGAGGAAGAGATAAAAGAGAGGATATTGCATATATCTTTGGTGTTCCAAAGGATCAAATAAGTTTATCAAAAGAAGAAGCTCTATCTGGTGAGTATGCCTATCACTTTGGGGATTTAGAAATTGGAGATAAAGAATTAGCAGAACTAAAAAGAAATGGCGGAACTAAATTTCCAATTATTGTTGGGGGTGAATACATAATTATTCTTTCAATTACAAGTATAAAAGACATTCCGCCATTACCTGAGGGTGTGTTGAGTCTTTCTCTCGACGGTCTCACAAACCCAGAAGGGTTGAAGATACCTGAGGGTGTGGAGATTCTTTCTCTCAACGGTCTCACAAACCCAGAAGGGTTGAAGATACCTGAGGGTGTGAGGTGGCTTTCTCTCGACGGTCTCAAAACTGCAAAAGGGTTGAAGATACCCGAGGGTGTGGAGATTCTTTCTCTCAACGGTCTCACAAACCCAGAAGGGTTGAAGATACCTGAGGGTGTGAGGTGGCTTTCTCTCGACGGTCTCAAAACTGCAAAAGGGTTGAAGATACCCGAGGGTGTGGAGATTCTTTCTCTCAACGGTCTCACAAACCCAGAAGGGTTGAAGATACCTGAGGGTGTGAAGAGGCTTGAACTCAACGGTCTCAAAACCGCAAAAGGGTTGAAGATACCTGAGGGTGTGAAGAGTCTTTCTCTCGACGGTCTCACAAACCCAGAAGGGTTGAAGATACCTAAGGGTGTGGCATGGCTTTATCTCAACAGTCTCAAAACTGCAGAAGGGTTGAAGATACCTAAGGGTGTGGAGATTCTTTCTCTCAAAGGTCTCACAAACCCAGAAGGGTTGGAGATACCTGAGGGTGTGCAGCATCTTTTTCTCAACAGTCTCAAAAACCCAGAAGAGTTGAATATACCTGAGAGTGTGAAGAGGCTTGAACTCGACGGTCTTATCCAGAAGAATGTTTGGTGATACCTGAGAGTGTTGAATGGCTTGAAGTTAGGGAGATGAATTATGAAGAATTTAATAAACTCAAAGAGCAATACCCTCATATTTACATTAGACGCTAAATAGTAGCCAAAAGAACACCTCCCCCTCCTCTGCCCTTTTTCTGCCCCTAATTCTGCCTCAAAATTAAGCGTGGAAAAGGAACTTGAAAGATTTTGAGAACAATAGTACAATATTCCCCAATATGCTCTGCATATATAATTAATAATGTTTACAAAAACTGAAACCAAACCCAATAAAGATGATAATAAAAGAGAGACGAAGCCAGTCTCTCTGATGGGTAGTTATTTTAAGCAGACAAAAAATATCTACAGCATAGGTGATATAGCCGAAGGCGAAGTTATAGCTATCGGTAGGTCAGAGATATATCTTGACCTTACTCCTTATGGAACAGGAATAATATATGGTCGCGAGTTTCTTGCCGCAAAAGATGTTTTAAGAAAGGTTCAGATAGGCGACAAAATATCTGCTCAGGTGATATCGTCCAAGAACGCGGATGGATATATAGAGTTATCTTTGAAGGAAGCAAGGAAGGCGTTTGTGTGGAGCGAGGCGGAGAAAGCGCGCCGTGAAAACAAAGTTTTTGAAATCACGCCAGAGGAAGCGAATCGTGGCGGTTTGATAATAAAGTGGCAAGGTCTTACTGGTTTTCTTCCGGCATCACAACTTACAGAGAGCAATTATCCTAAAGTAGCAAATGGCAATAAAGATGCGATTATTTCTGAACTTCAAAATCTTGTAGACAAGCCGCTTAGCGTAACAATAATAACAGCAGATCCTGTTGAAGAAAAACTTATCTTTTCAGAAAAGAGGGGCGACATACACACAAGTGCGGCACAGGAAGCAGAGGCAAAATTTGAAGTTGGAGATATACGCGTGGGAACGGTCATAGGTGTTGTTGATTTTGGTATATTCTTAAGAATTGGAAACAAGGTTGAGGGTCTTGTTCATATATCTGAGATAAGTTGGGGTTTGGTAAAAGATCCACAAAAGATATATGCGATAGGAATGAAAGTCCCTGTTAAGATAATGGAGATTAAAAACGGAAAATTATCACTTTCAATAAAAGCGCTTGAGGAAAATCCGTGGCTAAAGGCGACAGAGAGGTATAAGCAGGATGAGGTGGTGAGCGGAGTCATAATAAAACACAGTGAATATGGCGCTCTCGCCTCAATTGAGGAAGGTATCGCAGGGTTGGTTCATATCTCTAATTTCAAAAATGAGGAGGATATAAGGGAAAAACTTGAGCTTGGGCGATCTTATGAATTTGTTATAACGGTATTTAACCCCCAAGAACAAAAGATGTCTTTGGTCCCTAAAGAAATATACAAGGAGAAAAAAATGAAAGAAGAGGCGAAAGAGAAACAGGCAGAGGAAAAATAGAGGGTTTTTATAAATCACCCTCTTCTTTCTTGTTGTATTTGTTCATAGCGTTCTCCAAATCACTTTTTATTACTTCATCAACGATGGGGACAAAAAACTTTTTATATACTAAATCAATTTTTTCTTTCTCGTGTTCCGTAAATGATGAGACAACAAAATCAGAAAGTTTTTCTTTTATGCTCTCTCTGTCCCCTATTCCTATTCTGATTCTTCCAAATTCTTTGGTGTCAAGAGAATTCATTATTGACTCAATTCCCTTGTGTCCGCCCGAATTTTTATTGAAAGATATTTTTATTGATCCAAGGGGTATGTCAATGTCATCGTGACAGACCAACAGACCATCACTTTTTTTTCCAAATGTTTCTAAAAATGCAGGTCCTGATTCATTCATATACACATTTTCAAAAATGGATAGGTTGATGTCGCTTTTTTCTGTTGTGTACTTCCCTGTCATTGCTTTTTTGTGCTTTGAGAGTTCTATATCTGACGAAGCGGTGTATCTCAAGAGAAAATCAGCGCCCACATTGTGCCTTGTTCCGCTGTAAGAATCCATCGGGTTGCCTAAGCCGAGGACAAGTTTTATTTTTTTCTGCTGATTATTCATGTTTGTAAAGCAATATATAATGATTTGTGTCAAGCGGCATAATAATGGTAATATATAGGTATGAAGACAAAAAGTAAATTAATGGGTGTGGTGTACTTCATTATTATAACACTTGCTTTGTTTATAATAATAAGAAATTTTATCACACAGCCGTTTATAGTGCGCGGTCTTTCTATGTACCCTACATTTTCATCTGGTGATTTTGTATATACGGATAGGCTGTCATATAGGCTTTCTTCAGGTCCATCACGGAGCGATGTCATAATATTTCAACATCCTCGTGATTCCATACGCTTAATAAAGCGGGTGGTTGGTCTGCCAAACGAAACTATAACAATTGAAAAAGACGGTTCTATCAAGGTCGCGTCTGATGAGGTGGATTCATTTAGACTGGATGAGCCGTATGTAAACTCACTTGCAGCAAGTACAAACACGAGAACCTTTGTCCTTGATGAAGATGAGTATTTTGTTTTGGGAGACAATAGATTAGAAAGTATGGATTCACGCGATTGGGGTCCTCTTAAAAAAGATTTGATAATAGGAAGGGTTGTTTTTCGCCTTTTCCCGCTGAAAGATATAGATATATTGCCTGGTGAATATAATATAGAAAGTTAAACAATAATAATTATGAGAAAATTTTCTTTTGATGACAAAAAATTTTATGAGACGGCTCGGTCGGTCGCACATTCTTATGGTTTTGAAGATATAAATGCCCTCTTCAAAAAGCACAAAAAAAGGTGTCAGTTAAAGAGATGTGTTAATAAGAGAAAGGAGAATATACAAGATACTGAGACATATCGTTTTGGAAACAAAATAATAAGATGGTTTTTACAGAATAGTTTTCAGGATATAAAAGGGTCATCTTTCGTCTTGTATGACAGTAATGTTGGATGTTCGGAATTAAAGACGGGTAAGACGCGAAATAAAAAATGTCCTGCACGGTTCAACCTTGCAATAGCCGGTGTCCCACAAGGGTTATCAGAGATTTATCTGATGAAGGTGGCTTTGTCTATATTGTCAGACCTTGGTATTAAGGACTATAAAGTAAAGCTCAACAGTGTTGGAGATTTTGACTCTGGTGTCAGATACCAAAGAGAGTTACACAAATATCTTTCAAAACACACTCTTTCCATGAACGCGACTTGCGCACAACTTTTTAGGGAAAATATATTTGATGCATACAATTATATAAACAAGCACCCTGACTGTGAGAGGATAAAAATGAGGATGCCGGTTACGCTCAGACATTTGTCGGATGATAGCCAAAATCATTTCCGATTTGTAGTGGAATGCCTTGAACAGTATTCAATACCCTATACCCTTTCATCAAGTCTTATAGGTCCAACCACCATATACTCTCACACTATGTTTAAGATTATCCCAGACAGGGATGATGTAGATCCTGCAGATCAAGAATTCAAAGTGTATGGGGCGCGATATGACAACCTTGCACTTGAAAAATATGGTGTAAATATTCCTATAGCAACTCTCACGATTGAAGTAAACAAAGATACATTAGGAGATCATATCCCTAAAAAGACAAGACCGCGAAAGCCACGAGTGTTTTGGCTACATGCGGGACAGGGCGCGCAGGTTAAGTCGCTGGGTATAATAGAAGAGCTCAGACAATCAAAAATTCCAGTAGCGCACAAAGTGTATATATCCAGACCTACTGTTCAACTTGAAAAGCAGAGCAATATGGAGGATTTCACGCATATCGTCATACTTGGGCAACAGGAATTGCTTGACTCCTCAGTGATTCTAAAAACCATAGAAACAAAGGAGCAGAAAACCATCCCCCTAAGCAACCTTGTGAGGATTCTGAAGAGGTTATAGGGATATGCTTGATTGTTATGGTGAGTCGTGGTAAAATTTTTGCTTAATGATAAATATTCAGATAAAAAGAAAAAATAACGAACAGACCTCAAGTATGTTGAGAAGGTTTTCTCAGCGCACGAGGGCGGCAAAGATAATACCTCGTGCAAGGAAATCCCGTTTCTCTATGCGGCTTCAATCATTGTCTGTTCGGCGTAAGGGTAAATTGAGATACATAAGAAAGAAAGATATGTTAAACAACTTATACCGTCTCGGCAAGCTTGTCCCGCGCAAAAGTAAAAAGAAATAAAAAGTGTTTGTGAACGAATCATTTTCTCTAATAAACACGACCAAGAAAAATGTTCCGCGCTTGCCAGTCGGTTTGTTTTATAGAGAATTGATGCCGAAGAAATACAAGCTGAGTATAGTGTATGTGGGAAAAGCAAAGTCACAAGAGCTGAACAAAAAATACAGAAAAATCGCAAGGCCAACAAATATACTCAGTTTTCCTCTTTCATCTGATGAGGGCGAAATCATTATATGTCTCCCAAAAGCCATTGAAGAAGCGAAAGATACGGGAAATGCGATAAGAGAATATGTGGGTTTCCTTATATTACACGGAATTTTACATTTGAAAGGTTTCAAACATGGTAGTACAATGGAGAAAATGGAAGATAAATTGATGAAAAAATATTTTAACAAAACAAAGATAAAAATATGAAAAAAGATGTAGTGGCAGCAATAGAAATAGGTTCTTCAAAGATTAAGGTTTTAATAGCCCGTGAAAATGAAAATGTAGAGCAGGAGGTTCCAGAAATTATAGGAAGGGGTATCGCGGATGCGAATGGAGTTCATAACAACAACATAACAAACGCGAGAGAAGTTGCAAAAGCCCTAAGACGGGCGATAAAACAAGCAGAGCGAGAGTCTAATGAAGAAATAGATGGCGCGTTTGTTTCTGTAGGCGGAGTTCACACTGAAGGTAGGATTTTGTGTTCAAAGATATCAATTTCACACAATGACCCTATAAATGAAGAAGATATAATGATTGCTGAAAAGGAATTGATAAAGAGGATTGAAAGCCAGTTCAAGAACGACACTGTCATATTCAAAGCACCTGTTTATTATGAGCTTGATGACAAAAAGACATACAACATGCCTATCGGTTTGGTGGGAAAAACACTACAAGTTTTTTATTTTATAGTAACCTGCTTTGACCAACACATTGAAACACTTGAAGAAGTGTGCGATCTTGCTGATATTGAGGTTGAGCACTACTTCCCCACAACTGTCGCCTCAAGTTTTGTCGCACTTAATCCAAAACAAAAACAAGCCGGCTGTATGATAATCAATATGGGCTGGAGCAGTACTTCAACAATCATATATGAAAATGATGTTCCAATTTCTTTGAAAGCTTTTCCTTTTGGTTGTGACAAGATAGTTGCCGATCTCGCTGTTGGGTTTAGGATACCAATTGAAGAAGCAGAAGAAATAATGAGAAAGGGTGCAGTGACAAGGGACATACCAAGACAAAAGACAGAGAAAATAATAGAGAAAAGATTAAAATTGTATTTTGCAGATATTAACAAGCATCTGAAAGAAATGGGTAAAGAAAAACTTTTGCCAGGTGGCGTTGTGATAAGCGGTTCTTGTATTTCAATAGTTGAGTTTGATTCTGTTGCACGCTCCTCGTTGGGTCTTCCTGCACAGAGGATGATAATCGGACCAAAGCAACAAATACCAAACACTTCTTGGATTGGCATATATGGGCTTGCGAGATGGGGGCTTGAGGAGAGAGGGATTGGCTCGTCATTTTCCATAAAGGACTTCTTTTCAGGGATAGCAAGGTGGTTCAAAAACCTATTCCCTGTCCCCTAAATCCCACATTGCTATAAACTACTCAATTTGGTAATATTGTTTAATAGTCAAAAATCAAAGTTATGAGAAAAGTGAATTCAAATATAGAAACATTTGCACGCATTCGCGTCATTGGTTGTGGTGGTTCTGGTGGAAACACTATAAAT
>JAPPQH010000003.1 GCA_028817035.1 Candidatus Campbellbacteria bacterium
ATTTATTATGACCGGACATAATTTATTATTCTAAACTTTTTAAATGTTTAACGCCCAAAAGGGTTATAGAGCGACCCCTTGGCGTTCTCTCAATAAACCCCTTCTGCAGAAGAAACGGCTCATGAACTTCTTCAATAGTCGCCTCTTCCTCTGAAAGTGATGCAGATATCGTTCCTATTCCAACAGGGCCACCTCCAAATTTACTGTTTATGGTATGCAATATAGACCTGTCAATCTCTGTCAGACCAGCGCCATCAATACGCAAAAGCTCAAGCGCTCTCATCACACTCTCCTTATCCATAGATTTTTTATTTACCTGAGCGAAATCGCGACATCTCTTAAGAAGATAATTTGCTATTCTCGGTGTGTTTCTTGACCTTGATGCAATTATCATAAGGGTATCTTTATCAGAATCAATTCCCAAAATCTCAGCCGAGCGCGACACAATCTTGCAAATCTCATCATCCGTGTAGTAATTTAATCGGAACAACCCTCCAGAAAACCTTGAACGAAGTGGGGAAGACAACATTGAAACACGGGTTGTTGCTGCTATCAGCGTGAAAGGCGGCAAATCAAGTTGTATTGTTCTTGCAGAAGGACCCTTACCAATTATTATATCAAGGACACCTGCCTCCATAGCCGGATACAACATTTCCTCAATTACTCTGTTTAAGCGGTGTATCTCATCAATAAACAAAATATCACCTGAGGACAAATTGGTAAGAAGTGCTGCCAAATCTCCAGCGCGACATATAGCAGGACCAGAGGTTGTTTTGAGCGCACCACCTGTTTCTCCTGCAACGAGATGGGCAAGCGTTGTCTTTCCAAGACCGGGAGGACCATACAGCAACAAGTGTTCTGGTGATTGGCTACGCTCCTGTGCGGCATTAACCAATATAGAAATATTTTCTTTTATTCCGTCTTGCCCTATATACTCACCCCAAGACGAAGGGCGAAGAGTCATATCAAGAGAAGAATCTCTCTCAACCATAGTTATTTCTTCTGTTTCCTTTTTATTATCTTGGCTCATTTATATCTATAATTCTTTTTATCTCCGAAAGAGAAGTTAAACCTTCCATAACTTTCATTATAGCATCCTGTACAATTGTCGGTGTCCCTTGCTTCTTTGCCGCCTCTGATATCTCTCTTGTAGAACCACCGTCATATAAAACCTTTTCAATATTCTCATCCATAAATATTGTCTCAAATATTCCCAACCTTCCCTTATAACCATCAGAAGAATCTTTTAAGTCATCCCTCGGTTTCATAAAAGTAGAAAAATCAATCTCACCAACCCTGTCTTTTATTGACTGCGGTGCGTCTTCAAAAATTTTGCGTATCGTTGTTTTGTCTTCCTCAGATATAGAATCCACAACAGCGTTTTCCTTTTTTAACCTTCTCACAAGCCTCTGCGCGATTATCAGATTCACAGAAGCGCTTATCAACTTCCTATCAATCCCAATATCTATCAAGCGAGAGAAAGCACCAGAAGCACTGTTCGTGTGGAGTGTGGAGAAGACCAAATGCCCTGTAAGAGAGGCGTTAATAGCCGTTTTTGCAACCTCCAAATCTCTTATCTCACCCACCATTATCACATCTGGGTCCTGTCTCAATATCGCCCTAAGACCGCTTGCAAATGTGTATTTATCCCCCTTAATCTGTGTCTGAACAATACCATCAAGATGGTACTCAATAGGGTCTTCAAGAGTTATTATTTTTATGTTTGGATTGTGTACCTCTTTTAGAAAAGAATAAAGCGTGGTCGTCTTTCCAGAACCAGTTGGTCCTGTCGTTATTATTATCCCATTAGGTCTGTTTATCTCCTCTCTTACTATTTTAAGAACACCATCTTCAAAACCCAAATTATCAATGTTTTGTGTCAAACCTCTTGGATCAAGCAACCTCATAACAATCGCTTCGCCTGACGGTCCTGGTATGGTTGATATTCTCACTTCCATGTCAACACCATCAAGCCGTATGCTAAACCTTCCGTCTTGTGCTCCACTGTTAATGTTAAGTTTCATTCCGCCAATCAATTTTATTCTTGACGCAAGGCGTTGAAAAATAGAATGATTGATATTCAGCAAGTCTACAAGAATTCCATCAATACGATAACGGATGCGAACATTATCCTCAGAAGGTTCAATGTGAATGTCAGATGATTTAAGAGCAGTCCCACCCGCGATCAATGTATCAAGTATGTTGGTGGCGTTTTGTTTCGCTGTGTCATTTATAATTTTTTGAACCATATCTCTCAAAGAATGTATGTCTTTCACATTCTCTGACACCGACATGCTTTTCTCACTGGATATGCTTATAACACCCTCTTCCACCTCTATTGAGGTAGATATATCAGAATAAAGTCGCCACATCCTCTCAAGCGTGCTCTTGGATGCCATGTATATAGAAAGAGAATACCCTCGCTCTTTCAGTTTCTCCAACACGGCTTCAAGGTGGGGATTCTTTGGTGAAAAAACAGCAAGATGCAAATCCCTTCTTCTCATTTTGAACGCAGCAACCTCCGCCTTCCTCGCATCATCTTCTGTTATCAGTGGGAGCACATCAGGGCTGGCATATACTTCATTTGGCGCTATATATTTTATGCCGTATTCCTTAGCAAGACCCGACACAAAACGCTCCTCCTCTTTGCTTTTAAGAGAGTTCAAAAGATCAGTTTTTGTATTGTCTTGAAATTTGCTTGCCATATAAAATGTGTCTAATGCCTATTTTACTACAAAAACAAAGTAAAAATGATAAAATTACATTATGGAATGGATTATTTATTCTCCCGAAGATATAAGAGATGTAGCAAAATGGGTTCACAAAGAACTATGCGAATATGATAAAAAAAATGGAGCAGTAGTCATGGCTCTGACTGGTCCTTTGGGTGCAGGAAAGACATTGTTTGTAAAAGAAATAGGTAAATTACTGGGAATAGAACAGGACATAATAAGCCCAACCTTTATCCTTGAACGCATATACAAAGCCAAAAAATCTTTTGAACACATCCACCACATAGATGTTTATCGTCTCAAAGATTCCTCAGAAACAAAACCGCTACGGCTTGATGAAACTTTCAAAAAAGACAACACACTTGTTTTGATTGAGTGGGGAGAGAAGATACAGGACATATTACCCAAACCACACTTGGAAATGAAAATTGAGGTAAAAGAAGGGGACACCCGCTTGATTCACTATGAAGAAAAAAAATAACCAAAAAACACTTTTCCTAATAGACGCGCTCGGCATAATACACCGCGCCTATTTCGCACTACCCGCCTTCACCACAAAAAGTGGAGAACCAACCGGCGCCCTATACGGTCTATGCCTCGCGCTGATAAAAATGGTGGAGAACCACGACCCTGACTACATAATCGCGTGTTATGACACACCAGAGCCAACAGTAAGACATGTCGCATACAGTGAATACAAAGCGACACGCGATGAAGCACCAGAAGACCTCTCCCTTCAAATTGAAAAATCCAAAGATGTTTTTAAATCCTTTTCAATACCAATGAAAGAATGCGCAGGCTATGAAGCAGATGACATAATAGCAACACTTGCAAGAAAACACGCAAGCGAAGAAATAAAAGTGGTTGTTGTGACAGGGGATCGCGACCTGTTTCAACTAATATCAGACAACCCACCAATATCCATTTATTTTCTGAAAGGCGGTGTCAAAGAAGCAGGGCTCATAGATGAAAAAACCGCAGAAGAACAAATCAGCTTCAGCCCAAAATATATGGCGGACTACAAAGGGCTTGCAGGGGATGCCTCAGACAACATAGCAGGAATAAGAGGCATAGGAACAAAAACAGCAACCACACTCATAAAAAATTTTGGCTCTCTCTCCGACCTCTACAAAATTTTAGAAAAAGATGAAGCAGAAATAAAAAAGTGTGGCATCACCGACAGAATGGTACGCCTTCTTAAAGAAGGCAAAAAAAATGCGATGGGGTCCAAAGACCTTGCGACAGTTAATGACAGCGTAAGCATAGGAACAGACCTACCAAAAGAAATCTGGAAAGAAGCAAGGTCTTATGAAAAATTTGAAAAACTTCTTGAAGAACTTGAATTCCAATCCCTCTCAAAAACACTACGGGCAATATGCAACAAAAACATCCCAGCGGGGAGCGCAAGAGCAAGTGCAAAAGCAAGTGCAAGTGCAAAAAAACAAACCCCAGACGAAGAAAGTGAAATATTCAAAAAAAGCAAAATCGCACTTTGGATTCTTGACTCCTCGCACACAAACCCAACAGAAGAAGACATAACCAACTCCACCAAAACAAACAGCTTGGAAGAGTCATACGAAGTTCTCAAAAAGAAAATAAAAGAAGAAAAACTTGACTACATTTTGGATAAAATAGAAATACCACTAATACCCGTTTTGTCGCAGATGGAAAAAACAGGCATAAAAATAGACATTCCTTATCTAAACAAACTCTCAAAAGAATACCACGAAGCGCTCTCCCAGATTGAGAAAAAGATATTTCTTCGGGCAGGCAGTGAATTCAACCTAAACTCACCAAAGCAACTATCAAAAGTCCTCTTTGACGACATGGGGCTGGCAGACAAAAAAAGTGGTAAAACAAAAAAATCAACAAGAGAATCCGAGCTAAACAAAATAAAAGACAAAGATGAAATAATACCGCTAATACTGGAATACCGCTCCCTACACAAACTTTTGTCTGTTTATATAGATGTTTTACCACGCCTTGCAGACAACCAATCAAGAGTTCATACAAAATTCGTCCAACACGGAACAACCACAGGCAGAATGGCATCAAAAACTCCAAATGTTCAGAACATACCAGTCAAAACGGAAAGAGGGCAGACAATAAGAAAAGCATTCATAGCAGAAGACAACTTTAAAATAATATCTTTTGATTACTCACAAATAGAATTAAGATTAGCCGCCTTCCTTTCTGGCGACAAAGACCTATCCGAACTTTTCTCAAAAAACGACATACATCAAGCAATGGCAGTCAAAATATTTAAAGTAAGCGAAAATAAAATAACAAAAGAAATGAGAAATAAAACAAAAGCAATAACTTTTGGGATATTATATGGAATGGGAATCAAAGCACTCAAAAGAGCGATAGAAGAAAAAGAAGAAGGCGAAGCAACAAAACTATTTACAGAATACAAAAAAACCTTTTCTGGTTTTGTGGGATACAAAGAAAAGGAAATAGCAAAAACAGAAAAAAGAGGCTACACCGAAACATATTTTGGCAGGAGAAGACAAATACCCGAAATCTTTTCAAGAATAAGCTATATCCGTGCTCAAGGAGAAAGATTTATAATAAACTCGCCAATACAAGGAACCCAAGCAGATGTGATAAAACTCGCCATGATCAAAATCAGCGAATACATAGACAAAAACAATCTGAATAAAGATGTAAAAATGCTCCTCCAAGTCCATGACGAACTGGTCTTTGAAATAAAAGAAGAAAAAATCCCACAAATATCAAAAGAAATAAAAAAAATTATGGAAAACACATTCAAAGACGAAGGCGGAATATTGCTCCCAGTTGATTTTTATGTAGGCAAAAACTGGCGAGATGTGGAATAATAATATATATGCTTTATGTTATACACGGCGAAGACGAAGTGCAGATAAGAGACCGCACAAAAGCCATATTAGACACCCTACGCTCAAAAAGAAAAGATGCAGATGTCTGTTATCTAAATGAAGAAGATGACGAAGGCCAAGCAGAACGCCTCGCAGTCGCGAGAAGTTTGTTTGACGATAAATACATAGTGGTTGTTTCAAAAAAAGTAAACACCGACCTGCTCAAACTATTCTCAGACTCTCCACACATATTCCTGCTCCGCGATTTTAAGCCAGACAAAAAAACCGTCACCGCATACAAAAAATACGCCAAGAAAGTAGAAGAGTGCAAAGCGACAAAAAAGGAAACCTTTAACACATTTACACTTGCAGACGCACTTCTAAAAAAAGACAGAAAAGCACTTTGGGTCGGCTTTCAGAACGCCGTTGGAAATGGCGTATCAGTTGAAGAAATACACGGTGTTTTGTTGTGGCAGGTAGATGTCATCAGAAGGGCATTTCTCGCAAAAACTGCAAGTGAGGTAAAAATGAAACCATTTGTCTTTACAAAGGCAAAAAGAGCAACGACAAACTTTACACAGGAAGAACTTGACACACTCGCGAAAGACCTCGCAGAATGCTCTCTAAAAGCACGCAGAGGAGAGTTTAATTTTGAGGACAGACTTGAACAAATAATTACCTCCATATAATATATAGACCTTCGCAGAATCTGCGAAGGTCTATAACCATCACTTTGGAAGCGGCACACCAGACTTTTCAGCACTTGAGATCAAAAGTGAAACCCAAAACTCCGTGCTCTTTTGAGTCATGTGTGTTCGGTTCATCCTCCTTCGCCACTTGAAGAGCGGGTCTGCTTCTTTCAAGTTAGGTATTGTTTGGCTCTTAAGAAACCTCTCAATAAACTTAGAAACAGAACTTGCCCCATCCAAACCCCTTTTCTCAAACTGATCTTTTAGGGCTTGAAAACCACCCTTTACATCCCGCACATCAAGCGAAGAAGGCTCTGGTCTTTTCATATATTCTTCTCTTCCCATTTTTTCCTCCTCTGAAAGTTCAAAAACATCATATCGGGCGAAGCCCAGAACTGAATTAATTATAAAGATATGTAAAACCTATGTCAAATATGGCTATAAATAATAGGCTAAAAAGGGTGGCAGATGGACTCTACAAGATTTGCACAAAACAGCATATGGGGTTATCATATAAGTGACTGGGGGAATTCCCTCTTAGTTTTGGTCCTTACAGAACAACAGGAGGAAAGGGTTATGGAAAAAAGTAGCAACGACCTTGAAGCAATCGTATGCCAGTTTCCAGTGAACAAATTGTTCCAAGAAATATGGTGTGCGCATAGAGTCCCTTATTTTGATAAACTGCCTTACAACTCACTCGTTCTTTTGAGGCAAACCATTTTAAGTTTGCCAGAAAGTTTCTTCGAAAGAAGGTTTCTTGGTTCTTTTCTCTCTAAATTTTCTTTTCACAACGAAGAATTGAAAGACCTTCTCACCATACCTTATGTAAATGAGGTCTTTGAGCCGTATGTAGGGAGGGAGCATCTTTTCCCTCCAAACAAAGACTGTCGCTGTGTCAGCCGTGTCCTTCTAATGCTTCACGAGATTTATTTCTCCGAGAAAGACCTCTTGTGGTGGTATTGGGCTGGTTTGAGGGACGAAAAGAACAGGTTGGAGATGAGAATAGACACGGCAAGAAAGGGAGGAGGCAAGACATTTCGACACTACGGGAGAATAGTTGATCCAAACCTTTTCTCCTAAGCCCCGCACCCGCGGGGCTTTTTCTTTAGGCGCATCAACCACGAACTATTTTACTGTCTTTCCCTTGTTTTATATAGTCCAATTCGCCATTTTCACCTAAAACCCCTTATTTTATATACAAGACAGTAAAAATAAAACACCAAAACCCTTGTTTCATATAGTCCAATTCGCCATTTTCACCCCAAACCCCTTATTTTACTTATCGGACAGTAAGGTGTATCATACTGCTATGATTGAAACAAAGAGAAAAATATTAAATATACTTAAAAAACATCCAAAGACAAGACCAAATGAACTGGTGGATTACACGGGACTTAGTCGTTCCGTCACACAGAAATACCTTGGTGAGCTTGTTGATGACGGCTTTATAGTGCGAAGTGGTAAACCACCACACACATTTTATAGTGCCGATAAAAATATTTCAGAAATAATACAAAATGACTTTATCTATAATGCCCCAGAAAAAGGATTACTCTTTGGGATGGACGGATTCAAGGTTTGGGCAGATAAAAAAATGGGGGATATTCCGATAGAAAGGAAAATCCGGTTATATGAAAGGGGGTATGAGAAATACACAAAACTGAAAAAAGATTTTTTTAAGTTTGAATCTGCCAAAGACAAATTAAAAAATAACATAATAATTGATAATCTCTACTGCATAGACCTGCATCATATAAACATTGGTAATGAAATAACAAAAATATCAACCCCATATGTAATACTTCCTATTGTAAAAGGATCTGGAACAAAAGAAAAATTAAAAAATCTTGTTGATAAATATGTGTATCCATCTATTGAACGCATCCATTCGTTTATAAAAAAACACAAGATTGATGCTGTTGCCTTTGTTCCACCAACCAACACAAACCGCCCAATACAGATAATGAAACTCTTGGAAAAGAGATTTAAAAATACAGATGTAAACACAATGCCAATACTTAAAATCAAGAGAGATTTTTCAAAATTTGGAGGAATAAGAAATGAACAAAAGCATTTGGAAGGAAAAACAAGGATAGCCAACGCGCGAGAAACTTACCTTATAACATTGGAAAAGAAAACATATAACAGATTGTTATTAGTGGATGACTTAATATATAGCGGTTCAACGATGAATGAAATCGCACGCAAATATAAAGATAGTAAGATCGCCAAAGAGGTATGGGGAATAGGACTAATCGGCATAAACACCAAAAAAGTAATCCCAGTAAGAAAAGCGTGAGGGCTCGGACTTTTTCTTGGGTTAACTTTTGATTTTCAAATAAATATTATAGTTAAAGAATTCTCTGAGAGTTTGTGCAAACTTTGTTGCCGACTCAAAATTACTCGTCAGAACATATTCTGTGTAATTTTCTTCTTCAAAAACCTCATCTAAAAAAATATCTTGATCCGATATGTCCTTTATTTCCTCAGTGACAAAATGAAGTAAAAAATCATGCTCCATATTTTGGGATGTATCTTTGGGGAATATTCGGAGTAAAAATCGCTTGTTGTTCATTTGTTCAATTTCCATATATTATTCTTTAATACCATTTTACCCTGTTTTTGATGGGCCAACTTCATAAATAACTTTATCCACAATAAATGCTTTTTCATTGTTGAGAGCTTATATAATAGAGTATATAATCTATTATAATGCGTACTCGTAAAGAAGTTGTCGGTATAGGAAAAAGAATCAAAACCAAAAGAGAGGAAAAGGGCCTTTCTTTGGAAAAATTAGCGGATAAGGCAAATGTTGCTTTTACCACTATGTTCAAATTAGAGAGAGGGGAAATAAAAAATCCATCTGTTGCCACGATAATGGATGTAGCTAAAGCTTTGTGCGTAGAACGGGATATTTTAATTGGGGATGATGTTAAAAAGTTGAAAACGATAACATCTCCAAAAAGAAAATTGAAAAAATAATATGGCAAAGAATTTTCTAAAAGCAAAATATTTTGTATGACACATATAAATAAACCAAACGATAGTGAAGTTGATGCTTACACTTATATTAAGGAAGAATTAGAAAGTTTAGGGTGGAACATAAAAAACCCAGCAAAAGTTAGTGTTGGTGAGGTTTATAAACAGAATGAAGCATTAAGCAACATAGACATTAAAAGTTGCTTGAATAGAAATAGGCCAGAAGCAATTGTTAAAGTATCAGATAATATATTTTGGATTATAGAATCAAAAAGAACCAAGGATGAAATAAATAAAGCTTTAGATGAGGCAAAAAATCAATATGCCAAAAAAATCAACAAGAGTTTATCAATTAGTGCCCCATTAGTTTCTGGCGTTGCGGGTAATTTAACCGACGGATTTTTAGTTGAAACTCAAATTCTTAAAGATGGCCAATGGAAAACAATTCTTTTTAATGGAAGGAAAAAAAGAACTCTACTCTCTAGACCACAAGCGAAGTATATCATCAAAACTAAAAATATTGATTATAAAGAATTTCCAGATATACCACAACAAAAATATATAAGTGCAGGAGTTGAAATTAATGAGATACTTCATAATTCAGGTATCAATAAAAACAAAAGAGCGAGATTTATTGCGGCCCTAATACTTTCAACATCAACCGGAGAAAGGGTGGATTTTGTAAAAGAGAATACAAAGACATTAATAAGAGATATAAATAATTTAATTCAGCAGAAGTTAGACGAGGTTGGCAAATCAAATTTCTATGATTTTATTAAATTAGAATTGCCGCCATCTCAAGAAAATCATCATAAATACAGAGAAGCGATTATACAAACATATAATAAATTAGACACACTTGAGATAAGAAATTCAATGGACTCTGGGAGTGATGTGTTGGGCGAGTTTTATACGACATTCCTAAAGTATGGTAATGGAGCAAAGGAGATTGGTATAGTTTTGACACCCAGGCATATAACTAAATTTGCAGTTGAAGTGTGTGATATAAATTACAAAGATATAGTGCTAGACCCAGCCTGTGGCACTGGCGGTTTTCTAGTTTCAAGTTTAGATAAAGTAAGGAGAGAATCAACGGGAGAAAGATTTGAGAATTTCAAAAAATATGGACTTTTTGGTATAGAGCAAGATGATGAAGTTGTGGCATTAGCACTTGTTAATATGATTTTTAGAGGTGATGGTAGGCATAATATGAGAGAAGGCAATTGTTTCAATAATAATATAACTAATAAAACTGAAGGAGGCAACCAAACAGCACAATTTGAATCTAGAGATGGTATTAATAATACCAGACCAGCCATTACAAAAGTTTTAATGAATCCGCCTTTTTCTCTAAAAAAAGAGGATGAAAAAGAAAGCAAATTTATTGATTACGCATTAGATCAACTCAAGGACAAAGGAATACTTTTTGCAATTACTCCAGTTTCTGTTATGACTGAAGGGAAGAGTGGTTCTAAGTGGAGAAAAAAATTATTAGAAGAAAACACGATACTTTCTGTTGTTACTTTTCCAGATATATTTTATCCGGTTTCTATAATAACCGTTGGGATTTTTATTAAGAAGGGTGTGCCACATGATTTTGAAAACCAAAATGTATACTTTGCTAGGATTAATGATGATGGTTTCACAAAGAGAAAGGGCAAGAGAGTGTTTAATGATTCAGTTGAAAATGATTTAGATAAAATAAAAAAAGAATTGGTTGCTTTTATAAAAGATGAAAATATAAGTATAGATAATGTTCCGGAATTTAAAAAAGTTGCAAAATTGGATAAAGATGATGAAACACATGAGTTAGCACCTGAGGCATATCTTGACACAAAAGTTTTGACTAGAAAGGAGATAGAGGATGGTGTAGAGGAAATGATACGAGAGTCTGTTGCTTTTAGAATCAGATATAACAAGAAATTTAAGTAGCATGAAATTTAAGGATTTATTTCATATAGATTACGGTCAAAAAGAGTACCATGATAAAAGTAATCTAACGGATGGAGATGGAGATAAAATTTTAATTTCTTCAAAGGGTGAGGACGGTGGCATATATGGTTTTTTTGATATTCCCAGAGATGGCTATAAAGCACCAATAATTACAGTTCCAAGCACTGGCACAATAGGGCAAGCATTTCTTCAACTACGAGATTGTTCTGTTGATGACAATTGCTTGGTCTTAATACCAAAAGATAAAAACATGTCGGAAGAAGAAATGTATCAAGTGATATATCAAATTAGAAAATTAAAATGGCGTTTTAAATATGGGCGACAAATAACTCCCGAGAGATTGGGTAATGAAAAATTAAAAATTATTGATACAAATATAGATAAGAAAAAATTAGAAAATCAACTTTCATTGAAGAAACCGAAAAATATAAAGGTTATTGACCCAAAAAAGTTTGTACATTTTAGAGTTGACCAAATTTGTTTGGTTGAAAAGAAAAAAGCACTTCCAAAGAATGCAATTAATTTAACAGGCAATATCCCATATGTCACAACATCTTCAAAAAATAATGGAGTTAAGGATTTCACCGATGAAGAAAGTAATTTTCCAAAAAATAGACTAACGGTTTCATTAAATGGTAGTGTTGGAGAAGTTTTCTTTCAAACCAAGGATTTTATTACAAGCACAGACAACGTTGTTCTTTCATTATTGGAAGAAAAGTTCAAGGGAGATATAAAACTATTGTTATTTGTTGGATTTATGATTAAGCGTTATACTTGGGGATTTTCGTGGAGTAGAAAATTATCTAAGAAAAAACTAGAAAAATTAATAATAAATCTACCAGTAAATGATAAAAATGAGCTTGACTTAAAATATATACATTCTATTGCAGACAATAGTTTGGGAATAACTGAATTGAAGGAGTATATAAAATGATTTTGTAATAACCCCCCAACAAAAAACCCCTGCGTGTAGGCGGACCTACAGCAAGGGCTATCCCTACCTTCTGTGCAGTTTTAAATCTGGTAATGATTCTTTATTTTTTACAAATCGGTCAAACCAATTTATTGCTTCGTTTATTGAGGCGGCTTTGTTGGTGGTTAGTGAGTGATTATCGCCTTCATAAATAATTGTTTTATATGGGATTTTTTCTTTATACAATAATTCACTCACTTTTAAAGTATCAAGAACACTAACCTTCCAATCCGCTGTCCCGTGCATCATCAGAATTGGTGTCTTTTTGTATAATTTATCTATCCAGAAAACCACCGAGCGTTTTTTGTATTCTTCTTTAGAACCACCAAATATTTCTTTATATAACTCTTTGAGTTCAGGGCGATTTTTCACTTGGTTAAATAGATTTACCACGGCGGCTTGAACAACTATTGCCCGAATCCATTTCACGCGAGCAAGTGCAAGATAGCACACCATTCCCCCACGACTTGCACCAAACATCCCAACTCTACTTGCATCTGCTCGCGAATACTTTTTCAAAATTTTATGTAAAACAAGAACATCTTCTATCTCGCTACCACCATGATATTCTGTTCCTTCACCGCCTTCATTTCCCGAGTATTGACTGGCGATGACGATATAGCCAGCCTTTGCAAAAGCTGCAATTGATCCAAGAAAGAGCGTGAAAGGTTTTATTTCACCACATGGACCGTGTGTACCCCAGGCACGATTTCCCCCACGATTCCAAATAATGCAAGGAAGATTCTTGCCCCTTTTGGGTTCAGCAATGTAACCAACAACCTTATGCCCTTGAGATTTATAGACGATTCTATATGCAAAAATTTCCTTGCCATTTTGAATAGCCCTATCTTTTACTGTCTTATTAAGGTTAGATAAAATTTCTCCTGTTGCAGTAATGGGCTTGACTTCTAAAATTAACGGAATTGATTTTAGTTTATTCATACAATTCACTATACCCTATTTTTCTGAAAAAATCAATACCCCCAACAAAAAACCCCTGCATGTAGGCGGACCTACAGCAGGAGTAATTATTGCGAGTGTGTTTTTGGTGGAGGTGGGGAGAATCGAACTCCCGTCTACAAGTGTTTGTCTATACCGTTCTACGCAGGTAGTCGCCTATGAACCCCTGAGAAGCGCAGACGACAGCGTTTATCTCAGGTTTTTCCCTTTGTTGCTTGATTTGCGATCAAGGGAGAAATCGCAAATGCAGATCTGCGAATGTGACGCCACTACGACCTAGCAGATCAGTCAGTCGTGATGACGGCTTACTTAAGCGTAAGCAGGTGTAAGTTTATTTGCACTTACTTTGTTTCCGATGTTTTAAGAGAGTTCGGAGATCTCTCTACGCAAAGTATAAATTCACACTTATATCGAAACCGATCACCCCCACAGAGCGCATACCGGGTGGGGTAGGTATACGCTCTACGGGAGAGACCCGCTGTTTTTGATTGTTCGGCGTGCTTCTCTTTCGCTATCTCTTTTCTTTATTATCTCTCGTTTATCTTTTCCTTTTTTTCTACGAACAATGCCTATTTCCACCTTTATAAGTGCACCTTTACTATACACGGAAATAATAATTGAAGTCAACCCTTTTGTCTTTTCTGCTTCCAAAAGCTTTAATATCTCGGGTTTTTTGAGCAAAAGCCTTCTTGTGCGACTGGGGTTGTGCGATTTTGGGGCATTTGATTTTTGAAAGGGGGGTATGTTTAGCGAGACGACAAAAGCCTCCCCACCGCGAACAAGACATCTCGCGTTTTTTAGGGAACCCATGCCCTTTTTGATTGCTTTTACCTCAAACCCCCTCAGTTCAATTCCAGCTTCAATACTTTCAAGCACTTCATAATCAAAAAGAGTTTTTTTATCTTTAAGATAAACCATAATTTTCTCTATATTGTGGTATTTATATTATAAACAAAATGCCCAAATCTACCAATTTATTTGTCTATTGATAATAAAAGGTCTTATGGGTATAATGTAGGTACAATAAACTATTAAACGACAAAAATGAATAATAGAAATATACAGAAAAACAACAAGCAAAAAGCGCCAAAAAGTTTTTTTAGGCAGTTTGTTTTGTCTGTTTTGATACTTATTATCTTCGCGAGTGCGTATGGTTTGTTTAAGTCGGAGGCGGTAGAGATAAAAGAGATAGGAATTTCAAATTTGGTTGTTGCGATTGAGGCGGGGGAGATAAATTCAATAGTTGTAAAAGGTGAGACGGTTGAGGTTGTTTATAGCAACGGAGATAAGGGTTCGCTTAAAAAAGAAAGCGGAGCGCCAATCACACAAACACTCACCAACTACGGATTGTCCTCAGAGGCGATTCGCTCTGTTGCGATTGAGGTTGAAAATGAGAGGGGTTTTGCGTATTGGCTGACAGTCATCATTCCGTTTTTATTGCCACTACTCATATTCATCGTGCTCCTTTGGATATTGCTCGGTCAGTTCAAAAACACCGGCTCACAGGCATTTAATTTTGGAAAATCAAGGGCAAGGGTTCTCAGCCCTGATGATCCGTCAAGGCGCATAACATTTAAAGATGTCGCTGGTGTTGAAGAGGCAAAAGAGGAGTTGGGGGAGTTTGTAGATTTTTTGAAAAATCCCAGAAAATATAAAAAGATGGGCGCAAAGGTTCCCAAGGGTCTTTTGCTGACTGGTTCACCGGGGACAGGAAAAACACTCCTTGCAAAAGCAGTTGCTGGCGAGGCTAAGGTTTCATTTTTCACAATCTCTGGCTCAGAGTTTGTGGAGATGTTTGTTGGTGTCGGTGCGAGCAGGGTTCGCGACTTGTTCAGAAACGCCAAAAAGCATTCTCCGTCTGTCATATTCATAGATGAAATAGATGCTGTTGGTAGAACGAGAGGAACAGGAGTGGGTGGAGGTAATGATGAGAGGGAACAGACGCTGAATCAAATTCTCGTTGAGATGGACGGTTTTGAAAGTAGGGATAATGTGATAGTCATAGCGGCAACCAATCGCCCTGATGTCCTTGACCACGCACTTTTAAGACCAGGTCGTTTTGACAGGCGCTTGGTTATTGATGTGCCTGATAAGTTGGAGAGGATGGCGATACTGAAAATACACGCAAGAGGAAAACCGATGGATAAAAATGTTAACTTTGATTCAATAGCCGCAAAGACACCAGGTTTTTCTGGCGCTGATTTGTACTCAGTTGTAAATGAAGCGGCTATATTAGCAGCGCGAAAGGGAAACAAGGCTTTGTCCCAAAAAGATTTTGCTGATTCTGTTGAAAAAGTCGCACTTGGTCCAGAAAAAAAGACACGCATATTGACCGACCACGAAAAAAGGAGGATAGCGTTTCACGAAGGGGGCCACGCACTTTTGGCGTCAGTCCTTCCTTATGCAGATCCAGTTCAAAAGATTTCTATAATTTCAAGAGGTCATGCGCTTGGTTATGTTCTTAGCACACCTGACAAGGATTACAGGTTGCGCACAAAACAAAAGTTTCTTGATGATATGGTGATGGCAATGGGGGGTTATGCTGCAGAACAAATTGTGTTTGGTGATGTCAGCACTGGTCCAAGTAGCGACCTTGAAAAAGTAACGCAGATAGCAAGAAACATGGTGACAAATTGGGGGATGTCTGAGAAAATTGGACCAACCATTGTTTCCAATTCAAAATACAACACTCAACGCGGTGGAAATTCTAACGAAACCCAAAAAATGATAGACAGAGAGGTTCAGGCGATAGTTAAAAACACTCTGAAAAAAGCGACTATGTATTTAAAGAAGTATAGGAAGGCGCTTAATGCATTGGCAGAGAAACTTTTACAAGTGGAGACAATGGAAAGAAATGAGTTTGAAAAATTGATTACATCACAGGGGGTTAAAATACAAAACGCTTTGGGCAGGTAAACAAAAAAATGGAACCCCGTTAGGGGTTCCACATATGCTCAATTAGAGCTTACTTCAGGAACATCGGAGGTTGGTGGTGACTGTTGCGCGACATCACGTGCCGCATTAATCCGCCCAACAACCATATACATATCCGACATTATGCCACCGACTTTCTCCACCACCTTTTCTATCTCCCTTTCAAGTTGCTGGAGTTTCTTGCGATGATCTTTCGTGTCCTTGCCCTCCTTTTTCAATTCCACGACTTCGTCCTCCAAAAACTCGATTTCTTGTGCCAATGCCATCTCTTCTTCTGCAAGAGCATCAAACTCCCCAACCCTCTCAATCAGTTCGCTGAGTAGCGCTCGTGACACGGGGTTTGAGACCGTCTCTTGCAAAACAAGCATAACTCCATTTCTGACTTCTTCTTCCAAGAATTCGTCATATAGATAGGGCACAGAGTCTGTCATACAAAACAGACCAGTAGAGATAGGGTTGGCATCCGATTGCGGCGCAGGTGCAGGAGCAGGAGCAGGAACAGGAGTGGCGGACTCGCCAACCCCCAAACTCACAGTCTCATGCCTCTGAGAACCTTTCTGGTTAGACGCTTTGTCGGGATCTATCACAAAGAAAACGACAAGCAAAACCAGGGGGCAGACAAACAAGACGAGGAACTCGTCCTGACGACTTTCCAAGACCTCTGCCACCTTTTTCATATCCATAAACTTTGACATCTCACACCTCCTTTTTCAGGACATTTGTTCGGTGGTTTCTTCAAAGAACAAACCTTATATTATTATACTACAATATGGAAAAATAAGCAAGTCCAAACACCTCTCACCAAGAAATGGGCTTCAACCCATTTGACTTCAGATAATCATTTGCCTTGCTGAAATGCCCACACCCAAAAAACCCTCTGTCTGCAGAGTAGGGAGATGGATGTGCCGCGGTCAAAATCAGATGCTTCTCTCTGTCTATCAATCCTGCTTTTTCCTTTGCAAATGCACCCCACAACAAAAAGACAACCCCCTCTCTGTTGTCTGATATTGTTTCTATCACACAATCAGTAAACATTTCCCAGCCCATATCTCTATGCGAAGTGGGGGAGTTTGCGCGAACAGTCAATATGGCGTTCAAAAGTAGAACACCCTGTTTCGCCCAACGCGTGAGGTTGCCATTTTTAGGAATCTCAATACCCAAATCATCATTTATCTCCTTGAATATATTTTTAAGTGATGGCGGTGGCGTTATGCCGTCCTGAACGGAAAAAGCAAAACCATGCGCTTGACCTCTGCCGTGATATGGATCTTGCCCCAAAATTACAACTTTTATGTCATCAAAAGGGCAGATATTAAACGCATTAAAAATATCTTTAGGCAGAGGGTAAACAGTTTTTGAAATATATTCTTCTCGTACCTTTTTTGTAAGTTCCTTAAACTCTTCTTTATCAAATACCTCAGAAAGTTTCTCTCTCCACGATTGCTCTATTTCAACTTCTTTTTTCATAATGTGTTTAGTCCACCCGCCTGGACTTGAACCAGGAACCCCGCGTGTATAAGACGCGTGCTCTAACCAATTGAGCTACGGGTGGTATAAGGAAAATATACCACACTATTCATTAGCGCGAACAGCCTTGCTGTTCGCTTGGTTTTGCTCGCAATCGCTCACTCCGTTCGCTTCTATTTATTATCGCTCGGCGGTTTCACCGCCTCGCTTGACGCAACTCGCAGGCTCGTTGCGGTCGGACTCACATATTCCAAACTATTCTGCTCGCAGGCTCGTTGCGGTCGGACCCGTGCCCTCTAATCTATTCCGTTTGCTCACGCCCCTCACCCTGCGATTCTTTCACCCCGCACTTGACAAAAATACCCATATGACTTATAATGATAATAACGGTCTTTGACCGCCAATCACCCTGCGATTGGAGTTAATCGCAGATTTGTCCTTTCAAAACAGGAGGAAACGTTAATGTGTATGAGTCAGTTGCTAAACAAATTGAAGGAGGAAGAGGCTAAAGCCTTCAAAGCACACCGCTCCGAGCTCGAAAAGAGCGCCGGGCTGTATTTTGCTTTCGCAGGCTTGTGTGTGGTTCCCATGGCCATCTTTGTTGGCATCGTCACCTACAACAGTTTTTACGAAAGCTTTGGTGACGATGCGTTGGTTGTGGGAACACTCATCGTATGTGGCGTCCTCTCAATCCTTTTCAAGTGTGTTACGGGGAGCGAGCCGATTGATATGGAGCCATCTCCAGAAAAAATGTGTAGGGCGTCCTCTCCGTTCTTTTTCTTTTTGCTTGGTGTGTGGTTTAGTTTGTGGTTCGTAGGTGAAAGCAACCCACAGGTCCATGCAATCGCCATGTTCATAAGCATGGATTACATGTTGCTGTTGCTCCTATGCTTGCATTCCTACTACCACCCCCAAACCTGGAGAAACCATGACGAGGGGCGAGTGGATGCACAGGGTGCATGAAGCACCCAATCCTCGGACATAGAGCCATGGCAAACTTCGTTGCCATGGCTCACTTTTTTATTATCGCTCGGCGGTTTCACCGCCTCGCTGACGCAACTCGCAAGCTCGTTGCGGTCGGACTTATACCCCAACAATCTATTACATTCGCTTGGTCACCCCTATTTACTATCACTCACGGCTCCGCCACTCGCTGACGCAACTCATAAATTCGTTGCGGTCGGACTCACGCCCTCCAATCTGTCGCAGGCTCGCAAAGGTCGGACTCACGCCCTCCAATCTGTCGCAGGCTCGTTGCGGTCGGACTCACACTTCATTTGACATTAACATTTATATACTCTACCCTTAATAACAGAAGGCAACTTGTTGTTGCCGAATGATCTTTTCAAAACGGAGGAAGTGGTTATGGAAAAACCCGTTCTTTTAATCCCTGGTGGTCTTTGGGTGAAACTTTCTAACTCTCATGCTGGGCAATTGGAGAGGAAGGTTGGAGAAGTCCAAAGAGGGTATTGCAAGATGTTTATGAAACAGAATATAGTGGGCTTGCTGTTGCTGTTAGCCCCCATCTTCTTACTCGCCAATTTTGTGAACTTCATCTGTGTTTACAGCTTTGGTCCTCATTTTGACTCTTGGGATACTCTCTCTTCTCTCATCCTCTTCTCTTTCCTTTGCAAAGCCCTTTCTTTTCCGAGGCGGTGTGACATGAGTGTGTTTGGGGAGGATTTTTGGGAAAAGGGAACTCTGCTTTTCTTGTTGGGTTATCTGGTAGTGTGTGCCTTGTCTATTCACGAGTCACATTTGTTTGCGTTTGCCATGTTCGTGACGCTTGACTGTGCGTGGGCCTATTTGGTCTGTCATTGGTTTAAGGCAAGTGGCGAAACTGTCAGAAAGCGGGACTTTAAAAAGTCACTGGAACCCATGTTCAAGGAAGCGAGAAGTACAGTAGGAGAAAGCACACACTTGTGCGTGGCGAAAACTTGAAGCCACGGCAGCTTGGGGCGGACTTAAAAAGTCCGCCTCTATTTTATTATCGCTCGTGGCTCCGTCACTCGCTGACGCAACTCATAAATTCGTTGCGGTCGGACTCACACTTCATTTGACATTAACATTTATATACTTTACACTTAATAACAGAAGGCAACTTGTTGTTGCCGAATGATCTTTTCAAAACGGAGGAAGTGGTTATGGAAAGGATTATTGTGGTTGTTCCCGATAGGTCCTGTATTGTAATTTCTGGCGACAGCGAGCAAGAACTGGATAAAAAGTGTAAAAAAGTTAAGAGCGATTTGGAAAAAATCCAGAACAAATATCGCGAGGTATTTGCGCAACAGAACGCAATGCAATTGTTGTTGCTATTGATTCCCATTCTTCCTTTTGCTGTCTTTTTGAACTTCGTCCTTGTCAACACCTTCGGCTTTCACAATAACCTTTGGCACTTTCTTGTTTTTTGCAGTGCGTATTCTTTGGGTCTCAAGGTTTATTATTTTCCGAGGTCGTGTGACATGAGGGTGTTTGCGGAGGATTTTTGGGAAATGGAGTCTATGTTTACCAAGATCTCTCTGGTTTTTCTGTACTCAGCGTCTCTCTTTGACCCACAAGTGTTTGTGTTTGCCAAATTCGCACTGCTTGATAGCTTGTGGATCTGGCTTGTCTATCGTTGGTCTAAGGCAAGCGATAGGACTGTCAGGGCGGAGCACTTTGAAGAGGAGTTTATCAAGGTGACAAGGGAAACAGAGAAATCTGCAACCATACGGAGTGCATGAAGCACCCAATCCTCGGACATAGAGCCATGGCAACGCAGTTTGCCATGGCTCACTTTTTTATTATCGCTCGTGGCTCCGCCACTCGCTGACGCAACTCGCAATCGCTCACTCCGTTCGCTTCTATTTATTATCGCTCGTGGCTTCGCCACTCGCTGACGCAACTCATAAATTCGTTGCGGTCGGACTTATACCCCAACAATCTATTACATTCGCACGCTCGCAAAAGTCGGACTCACGCCCTCCAATCTGTCGCAAGTGATTTCTTACATTTCACAAGAAAAAGCAAAACACAAAGACAAAAGAAAAATAAAAGGTTAGAATATATAATATGCCTATCAAAAAATTTTGGCAGTGGTATGAAAAAACAGAAAGGGTCCAGATAACCCTCGCTTTTTTTCTTTTCATATTACAGATAATACACCTTGTCTGGCTTTCTGGGGAAGTTGTCATTCCGCGACTTTTTGGCGTTTCGCTTTTCTCAATAGAAGGAATTTATGCTGTGTTAATCGCGGTGATAGATTACATAGAGATACCTGCCCTCATTACCGTAAACTTGGTTTATATAAATTCTTTAAGAAAAAAAGAAAAACCAGCCCTACCGATAGTTGCCCTCATACTTGTAAACTCTCAATGGCTTCACCTCTTTTGGATTACAGATGAAATAATAGTTGAACATTTCACCGAAGGAAACAGCATAGTGTTCCATCCGATTTTGGCTTGGATTGCGATACTTATAGATTATGCTGAGATTCCAGTTATGATTGATCTTGCCCGTAGGTTTATATGTATATACAAAAACCCCGATAATAAATCTGTGTGCTATTCAAAATGAACGGATGAAGTTCTTCTTTCAATTTCTTCTGCGATAGCCTTGTGGTTTGCAAGTTCAGAATCTTTTTCAATGATTATCCCTGCCTCAGTCCTCGCATGCTCAACAAGCCTCTTGTTTTTCAGTGCCTCCATAGCAAAGTCTGAAATACCTGATTGTTGGACTCCAAACAGCTCACCACTTCCTCGCAGTTTGTAATCTTTTTCAGCAAGTTTGAAGCCATCACTGGTTGAAGCGAATGCTTTTAATCTTTCCAAAGAAATATCATTTTGTGTTTTTGTTACAGCAAAGCATTTAGTGCTATGCTCACTTCTTAAAATCCGTCCGCGTAATTGGTGCAGTTGTGCCAGCCCAAATCTCTCTGCGTTTTCTATAACCATTACTGTCGCGTTGGGGACATTAACCCCAACCTCAACCACTGTTGTTGTAACCAAAACATCTATTTTCCCATCCAAAAAATTCTCTATAATCTCTGCTTTTTTGTTCGGCTTCATCTGTCCGTGCAACTCTTCTATCGCCAGTTTGGGAAGTATTTTTTTGAGATGTTTTGCTTCCTCAGAAACAGAGCGAAGTTTAAGGACGGCATCATCATCTTGTTGCAATATCCTTGGACAAACAACATAAACCTGTCTTCCTTTTGAAACTTCTTTTTCTATGATACCCTCAACTTCTTTTTTGCTTTCTGAGTTTATTATCTCTGTGGCAACCTCGCCACGATTGGGCGGAAGTTCGTCAAGAGTGCTTATATCAAGGTCTCCATATATAGTCAGGGCAAGCGTTCTTGGTATGGGGGTCGCGCTCATTGAGAGAAAGTGGGGAGCTATGTCATCTTTTCTTGCGATATTCTTTCTCTGTGCTACTCCAAATCTATGCTGTTCATCAACTATGACATAAGCAAGATTTTTGAAAGAAATATTTTTTTGTAAAAGTGAGTGCGTCCCAACCACAATAGCAATCTCTCCGTTCTTCACCCAATCCGTCATCTGCTTTTTTGAGATTTTGGTGGATTTATCTTTATCTACTTTTGATGGAAATTTTCTGCATATCTTAGAGGTTATAAGTCCCATGGAGATGGGGAGGTCTTTGAACATATCAACAAACACCTCAAACTGCTGTATAGCAAGAATCTCTGTCGGCGCCATATATGCAACCTGTAGTCTGCCATAATCTTGATTTGGCGGTCTTGAATTTATAACAGAACTTGCACTTGCCGCTGCAACCATCGTTTTACCTGACCCCACATCTCCCTGAAGCAGTCGCGACATACCAATATTCTTTTTCATATCTTTTGATATGTCGTCTATTACCCTCAACTGCGCGTTGGTTGGTTTGAAGGGCATTTTTTCCAAAAATCTCTCCAAAATTTCTTTGTCAAAATCTATCTTAAACGAACTCTTTGAACTTCTTGTTTGTCTATCCCTTTGTTTCGCGACCTGTAAGAAAAATATCTCATCAAATGAAAACCTTTTTCTCGCCACCTCAATATCTTTTTTTGTCCGTGGCGCGTGTATGTAAATCATTGCCTCATATCTTGTGGGTAGGGAATACTTTTTTATTATCTCATCAGGCACCGGGTCTGGAAAATCATTTATCATTGGAAGTATCTTGCTTTTTATCGCCCCTCTAAACCAAAGTGATGTGATACCTTTTGACTCAGGATATATTGAGATAATCTCCTCCTCTCTGCTTGTCACTTGCTCCATCTCGCCTATCAAGTCCGCATTGCTTATGTCTGGGTTTGAAAGAAACAACTTTCCCTCACTTCCACCTACTGTCCCTGACAGTTTGACTATACTGCCCTTAGGATACTGCTTTGATATATACGGCTGGTTAAACCACAAGACTTTCATATTGCCTCCGTCAGTTGCAAGAGTTGCCTCGGACATCATCGTCCTTTTGCGAAACGCACGGCGCATTTTTATAGCAGTTATTCTGCCCGACAGAGAGATCTTGTCATTTTTCTTTAACTTCGTCACATCGCGAACACTTTGACCCCCTGTATAAGTTGAGTACCGAAAGGGAAGGTGATACAGCAAATCGCGTATGGTTTTTATACCAAGGGCAGAGAGCCCCTTGGTTTGTGCGGTTTTAAGGCGAAAGTGTTTGGAAATATCGTTCTCAATCATTGCTATTTTTATTATACTCCTTTATGATATATAATGTTAATTGGTGTTCTAACACCATAACAATATTATGGAATATCTCAAAAAGAAATATTTTGTATCTGCTCTCGTTGGCGGCATCACAATACTCTTTGTTATGTGGCTTGTAGAAATTCTTTTTCTACACCTGTTTGGCTTTACTTATCAAGTTGTTGATATCTCGTCATTCACAAGCGTTTTGGCAGTGTTCTTGATAGCGTATGCGATAGGGTACATACACGAAAGAATTCCACATTGTCCCACACCTTTTCTTTGGAAGATTTTGCGTTTCGGTGGGATGATGTTTGTTCTCATTGCTCCGCTTCTATTTGTATTCTACGGACCATATGATGCTTATGCTCATCTCTACTGGATTGAAATGTCCCTTGACATCTCATTTATAGGATCAGCAGTGATTGTCTATACAATGTATCAGTTTGAACCCGGCAGAAGTGTACACTACGGAACAAAGAAAAATTAATTTAATACTGGAGAGATGGCTGAGTGGTCGAAAGCGCTCCCTTGCTAAGGGAGTAAGGGGTTTTCCCCCTTCGTGGGTTCGAATCCCACTCTCTCCGCATAAATAATAAAGATGTGCCTTGCGCACATCTTTATTATTTATATGAGTGGGGTTCGAACGAGCCCGTTAGGGCTTTTAGTTCGGTGCTTTTTTCTTAGCGAACGAAGTGAGCTTAGAAAACAGTTTCACTTGCAAAGCAAGTGAAAAATCCCACTCTCTCCGCATACAAAATAAAAGATGTGCCTTGCGCACATCTTTTGTAACTGTGATATAATTTATTATCAATTTATTAATTTTTAGTACCCATTTTGATATATGGATGAAATAGTTTATATTTTAATCAATGAAGCAATGCCTGGTTATGTTAAAATTGGAAGAACCACAAATCTTGAGAAGCGTGTCCGTGAACTTGACAAAACCAATGTGCCCTTACCGTTTGAGTGTCATTATGCTTGTACTGTAAAAGATTCAAAGTTTGTTGAAGACAAATTACACGATGCTTTTCTAAATAACCGCATTCGTTCTAGCCGTGAGTTTTTTGAAATTGAGCCAGAAAGAGTTGTATCTGCACTTAAACTTTGTTGTCTTAAAGATGTTACACCACAAAAAGATTTTGTTGAAACACAGGAGGATCAGAAAGCTCTTGATAAAAAACGAAAAAATAGAGATACATTCAACTTTAAAATAGTTGATATCCCCATAGGTGCAGAACTTTATTTTAGTCGAGATGAAAATATAAAAGCCAAGGTTGTTGATAATAGAAATATAGAATTTAACGGTAAGAGTACAAGTCTTTCGTTGTCTGCTAGAGAACTTTTGGGTTATCGTGCGTCAGGACCTCTTTATTGGATGTACGAAGGGGAAACTCTTGACGAAAGAAGGAAAAGAATTGAGCAGGAATAGTTTGGAATGTGTAAATCTGACCTTTGCGAGCCTGCGAGCCAAACAAACCAAATTGACTTTTGGCAATGGGGTTAATATAATTGGGAGTATAAAATTTATGACTACACCCCCAAAATCTATTTTTCATCATGCGAGACATCCTCATATCTTGAAAACTTCCATCAGGACTGCATTAATCGTTGGAACTGTTCTTGCTCTTATAAACCACTTTGATAGTATCTTCACTTGGACCTTAACTTCTACTCAAGTATTCCAAATTCTTATCACCTACCTCGTTCCTTTTTCTGTTGCAAGTTATGCCGCGGCAAAGCACGCACAACGAATTGAAGAAATAAAAGAAAAAGCCCACAACCAAACACACTGAAATTATTTCATCCTTGTCCGCCCACTAGGATTCGAACCTAGGACCATCTCCTTAAAAGGGAGCTGCTCTACCGGACTGAGCTATGGGCGGTCTGTTTTATTATAGTAAAACTTTTCCAAACTATAAAGGTATGTCTACTGCGAACAAGACACCTGCGCCTGACAACAAAAGAAGGAAAGAGAGGATTAGCACGAAGACCCAAACAGCCCTTTCTTTTTGGTAACTTATAGTTTTGTGGAATATAATGTGCAGGGCAGATATAACAAAAGATACCACAGCGGCGAGTTGGGTGTAATAGCCAATGATAATCATAATCGCGGTGATGCCAATGATAATCATTAGTATGTTCCACATATCTCCAATGCTTCCTCTTTTTGGTTTTGAGAGGTGGCAGTACACCACATATATAAGCCAAATACCCATTGCGAGGCGCAAGATGATGGGGGCGATAAAGTCAAAGAGAATTAATAAATCTGGAAAAATCGGAAATGTCATAACAAAATTATATCACAACAGTCGCCAATTAATACACAACGGCATCAACCAAGAATCCGCTGTCATCAAGGAGTGCGAGTACTTCGCCGTCTTGCCATAACAGCTCGGTTTCGCCGAGATATACTCTCCATTCGGGTAGGAAAAAGTTGGGATATTCTTCATAGTCCTGAATACAGCCGACTTCATTAATATGCTTGTCTATAAATCCACGACAAGACGCACTCAGACTGCTTGTCTGGTGATGATCAAGCGGAGCGCGACATGTTTTTTGATTGTTGAGATAGTCAACGCAGGGGGTTTCAAGAAGCAGGTTCTCATCACCAAACAAGACCAAAACATCCTCAGGAAGCGGGCACCTGTTTTTTATAGTGGGGGAGAAGGAGAAGAGTTGTGTCGCATATCCGCTACATATATTTGTCCTAAATGAATTGCCCCAAGGCGAGCTTCCGCTTGTGACAACGACAAAATGTTTTGGCTGTATGATTATCGGTTCAAGAAGTTGTGGCGTGTTTGGAACTACTGGTTGAGAGGCGTTTGGAAGGGCAAATAGTTTTTCATCTGAAAGCCGTAAGATAGACCAACCTTCAAGTGAGATTGGTGTTTCCAGATTTTGACTTGATTGCAGAATTATGTATTCTTCTTGAGCACGCGAAAAGTTTTCTGTAACCTGCGGCTCAAACTTAATCAACCCAAAATATTCCGATCTTGGAATGTCAGATACTTCTCTTGGCAGGTTTCTCTCTACACTGTTATCTAAAATTGCTCTTATGAGAATACCAGAGCCAAGAATAATTGCTATTATTATCACAACGATTAACAATCTCATACTACTTTTTATCTCTTGCTTTTTTTATCTTAAAAACTGCCGTCCTTGTTATCTCTTTGTCATTGCAGGGGATTTTTACATTGTTCCTCACACAATAACTCTGACTTCCATATCCTATAATCAAGACGGCAGCGCGTGGCGTGTCAAACGCCATTTTAACCGCTTCATGAATCGCTTTCTCGCGGTTGGCAATCATTGCTCTCTTTTTCTTATTTTTAATTCCCTCATCTATGTCGTTCATTATATCCTCAACGGGTTCTTCATACGGGTCATCTTCTGTTAGAAAAGTGAAATGACAGTATTTGTCGGCAAGTTCACCACAAATTCGCCTCTTCCATTTGTCTCTGCCTCCTCCCGTCATACCAAAAACTGCAATAAGTTTCTTTTTGGGAAATGCCTGAAAAAGTTGCTCCATTGATTCTTTTGTGTGCGCGTAATCTATGTACACATCAAAGGGAACTGGAAGCGCAGAAACTTTCTCCATCCGTCCCCTTATGCAGTCCATTTTTTTCACAACTTCCTTTGCAAGCTCAGAGTGTACGCCGTAATTATACGCTGCTGTAAGGGCAAACAGCGCATTCTCAAAATGTCCTCGCCCAAAAAGTGGCAGAAAAAATTTTGTCCCCTTGAAAGAAAACTCAACACCTTTTCGCGTGTAGTTTGGCTTAACGGATTTTGGCGAGACCATGTCAACGATGATGGAGGTGTCTCTTGCAGGGTGAAACACGCGAAGCAGGGGTTCGTCTTCATTAAGGACGATATGACGGTTTGGCTTGAAAGATTTTTCAAGGGAGTCCCTAAGACGAAGCTTCGCTTGAAGATAATTGCTGAACGATCCGTGTACTTCAATGTGTTCTTTTGCTATGTTTGTTACGACAAGTGTGTCTGGGTATGTAAAGAAATGCCTATACACAACGGTGCTTTCAGATGTCATCTCCAACACAGCATGCGTACAGCCCTTATTTTTCGCTTCACGCAAAAAACGCTGGATAAACCATCTGCCAGGAACACTCATATTGAATTTATTTGGAACAATTTCATCTCTTATTATAAAATGAATGCCGTTCATAAGCGCAACCCTAAGTCCTGATGCTTTAAGCAGTCTGTGTATCATCTCTGTTGTTGTTGTCTTGCCTTTAGTTCCTGTGACAATAATGACAGTAAGTTTTTTTGCAGGAAAGCCAAAACGAATTCCTGCGGTGACAGCGAGGAAGAAGTGATATGGTTTCCAAAAAAAATTAAACAAAGGTTTTGGTATTAACTTTCGGAAAAAATTGAGGCTGTTTGTAAGCCATCTTTCATCTTTTGTTTTCATCTTTTGTTGTTTAGTAGGGAGAGAGCCCTTTTTATTCTTTCAGAAACATCACCGCCTTCTTTACCTGTCTCAAGTTGTGCGCGTCTTGCTTCTGCTCTCTCATAACCAAGCGAAACAAGCGCCTCAATAACTTCTTCCTCTGTTTTGTTAAGAGGGGTAGACATATCTCCAATTTTGTTTTTCAACTCCAATGTTATTTTCTCAGACATTTTTTTTCTCACCCCAGAAAGTTCTGAAAATAATTCAGCATCTCCGACCGCTATGGCATCTGAGAGTTCTTTGGTCTCTGTGGTCGCGACAATAGACATCGCAGTTTTTGGACCGACACCCGACACCTGCAACAACATATCAAAAAATGCCCTGTCTTCCTTTTTACCAAAACCAAACAGGGTTATGTCATTGTCTTTAGCACAAGTTCTTATCCACAAAGAAATATCTTCGCCAACCTTCACGCCCAAAAAGACCTTTGTTGAGACAACGACCATATACCCAACACCCCCAACATCTATAGTTAAGTAAAATCCGTCTTTATTTATGACCTTTCCAAAGATGTGACCAATCATATTTTCTATGTATTTATTATATAACAGCAGAAAAGCCCTATAAAACACCACCCCCAAAACCAGAAATATAGAACTTGTTATATTTTCATTTACATATTATAGTGGGGAATACATATGCCAATCACAAAATCAGTAAAAAAGGCAATGCGTAGTTCGCTACGCAAAAGAGAATACAACCTAAATCGCACCCGTGCGATGCGTAAAGCCGTGAACGATGTAATAAAAAAAGCGCAGTCATCAGACAAAGCGGGCGCAATGGAAGCATACAAGGTCGCACAAAAAGCGATTGATAAAGCAGCGAAGGGTGGCGTGATAAAAAAGAACACAGCATCTCGCAAGAAGTCACGGCTTGTTAGGATGATCAAAAGCTCCTCGTAGTTCAACGGATAGAACACGGGCTTGCGGAGCCCGCGATACAGGTTCGATTCCTGTCGAGGAGGCTAATTAATTACCTATATTTAGGGCATGGAGTGTAAGTCCGACCGCAACGAATTTATGGGTTGCGCCAAGCAATAATTAATAAGGTATGGTATATTTAATATAAGTTCTATGACAAGAAAAAAGAAAATACTGATAACAATAATCGTCCTTGTAGTTTTAATTTTTGTTGCGCTTTTTGTTTTTGGCGGCAATGACAACAACAAAGAAACCACTGAAACAGCAAAGACAGAGAACTACCAAGAAACGATACTCGTTTCTGGGCGCATAGAGGCACTAAGAGATGTAACACTTTCTTTCAGAAGCACTTCTGGTATCGTCTCAAGAATCTATCGCAAAACAGGAGAAAAAGTCAAAAAAGGAACACTTCTCGCATCTCTTGATATAAAAGATTTAACAAGAAGAAGAAATGAACTTACCCATAGTTTAGAAGCGCAGGAGGCACGCCTTGCAAAACTAAGACGAGGTGCCACACAAGAAGAAAAGGAAGTCCAAGCGGCAAAGACCAACAGCACAAGACAAAGACTCGCAAATGCGATAAGAAGCGCAGATGCAAATGCGATACAAGATTTAATATCAATTGAATCATCTCTTCGTCTGAATATAGACAAGTGGTTTATAAATGTCACCTCTGACTCTCCACGGCTTTCAGTTTCTATCAGCGGAACCGCCAAACAAAACCTTGAAAATGGACGAAACAGAATGGGAAGCATCTTGCGAACAAACACCGACAATTTTTTGAACTCGCCAATACAAGACACCGAAAGTTCCGTTGAAAGATTACAAAAACTCATAGAAGACCTAAAATTAGCAGGCATTTTTGCAAACCAGGTCTTCGCTGAAATCAAAAGGGCAGAGGAAAGAGGTTCTTTGCCGATAGGCGCCTCAGACCCAATCTCTAATTTTGCAAAAGAAATATCAAGTTCCATAGGAAAAACAACGCAGAGCCTTAACAATGTTTTAGCAGAATCATCCGCACTAAAAACAGCAATCCTTGATGAAAAATCGCTCCTCGCTGGAACTTCGGAAGAAGACATCAGAGAACAGATAGCATTAGTAGAAAGAGCAAGGGAAGAGATAAACAGGATAGATGTTGATATAAGCCGCTCAAAAATTTTCGCTCCCTTTGACGGAGTCATAGGTGAAGTTTTTGTAAAAGAGGGCGAAGCAGCGATAGAAGACAGAGATGGAACAATCAGATTCATAAGCGACACATCTCTAAAAGTAGTCGTGGATGTTTCCGAGCTTGATATAAATTATTTTAATGAAGGAGAAGAAGTCCAAGCAGAAGTGGAAGCGATAGAAGAAAAATTTGGAGCAGTCATAAATAGTGTTAATGTCGTTGAAAAAGTAATTGATAATGTTCCGACATACAAAGTTGAATTTGCAATAACAGACCAAGACAGCCGCCTACGACCAGGTCTTTCAGTTGATATAGACATACCAACCAAAAATCACGAAAACATAGTAACAGTTCCAAACGGAGCGATAATGAGAAACGCCAACGGTGACTCAACCGTAACAATCATAAGAACAGGTGAAACAAGGGAGCAGGTGGTTGTAGAAACTGGAGTCTCAACCGACAGAGGAACCACCGAAATTCTGAGTGGTGTAAATGAAGGGGACAGAGTTGTCGTTTTAATGCCCTAAATCAAAATGACATTTGATGACATAAAAGTAGCAATCTTTCTCGTAGTCCGATATGTTCGTGGTGCTAACATATGGACTACCATACTGGTAATTTTTGTGATGCTCCTGACATTTTTGAACCTTGTCGTGATTGGTGGTCTGTTAGAAGGAATAATCGTGGGCTCTCTTGACGGCTTCCGTCTAAGATATGCAGGTGATGTTTTTTTAACCGCAAATGACAACCGACCATACATTGACAGAACACAGGATGTGATAAAAAAGATTGAAGGTAGCCCGTGGGTAAAAGACTACAGTGTCCGATACATAGGCAGTGCATCTCTGTTTGAATCAGAAGAATTTTATGGCGCTGTAAATCCCAATGTCATCCCCCGTTCTGTCGGCGCTTCCGTTCACGGCGTCGACCCCGTGAAAGAGTCTTCGGTTGTCGGTCTACATCAAAGAATAATTGAAGGATCTTACCTCACAAACAATGACAGAGGGTGGATATTGGTCGGCAGAGGACTGGTCGCACGACATTCTCCCTTTGGCGAGTTCGTCCTTAGGGATGTATATCCAGGTGATGAAATTTATGTAAGCATATCTGGCGGACCTGTAAAAAAATACAGATTGAGAGGCGTGTTTGGGACAAAATCAGGAGAGTTTGATCTAAGCATAGTAATGCTTGAAAATGAGCTGCGCAAAATACTCGGCAGAACAGACAGAAACGCAAGCCAGATAGCAGTCAGAGTACTTGACGGAGTAAATGCCGACAACGCAAAAGAAGAACTCCTTGCAATTGGGACAGGCAAGTATGCAAAAGTGCAAACCCCTGCCGAAGCGATAGGACCTTTTCTCAATGACATAAGAAACACATTTTTCACACTCGGTGCCGCCGTAGGTGTGATAAGTTTAATCGTCTCTTCAATAACAATATTTATAATAATATTTGTTAATGCCGTCTCAAAACAAAGACACATAGGAATATTAAAAGGCATAGGAGTCACACCAGTCGCGATAGAAATATCTTATGTGCTTTACGCCCTTTTCTATGTGCTCATAGGAATGCTGCTCGGACTCTCGTTGCTATACTTCTTTTTAGTTCCTTACTTTGAAGCAAACCCCATAAACTTTCCTTTCTCTGACGGCATATTATATGTAACCACCGCAGGCATAACACTTCGCTTGTCATTTCTTGTAGTAACCACAATCATCGCAAGCTACATCCCAGCAAAATTAATTGTGAGAAAGCCGGCAATTCAAGCAATTATGGATCAATAAACAATATGGAAACAATACTCAAAGCAAAAAAAATAATAAAAACTTATCACGACGGCGACAAAATCACACCCGTCTTAAAGGGCATTGACCTGTCATTTCCAAGAGGATCTTTTTTCTCAATAACAGGAAAGTCAGGAACAGGAAAAAGCACCCTCTTATACAGCCTAAGCCTTTTAGACAACCCAACCTCTGGTGAAATATTTTTGGGAAAAGACAACATCCCTGCAAACACACTCTCAACCAAGAAAAGAGTCAGATATCGCCTTGAAAACTTTGGCTTTGTCTTTCAGTATTACGCCCTTATACCAGAGATGCTCGCTTGGGAAAATGTTGCCGTTCCGATGCTCATGCTCGGAGAATCAAAAGATGTCGCCAAAGAACGCGCAATAGAAGTTCTCAAGCGACTTGGCTTGGGAGAACGGTTTGACCATCTCCCATCTCAACTCTCCGGCGGCGAAAGCCAAAGAGTTTCAATCGCCCGCTCAATAGCACACAAACCTAAAATCTTGTTTGCAGACGAACCAACAGCAAATCTTGACACAGAAAGATCAAAACAGGTCATAGACATATTCAAAGAACTCAACGAGGAAGGGCAGTCCATCGTCATGGTTACACACGAGGAAGAATACGCGCGAGAAGCAAAAAAAATGATAGTCATTCAAGACGGCAAAATAATAAAAGAAGAGGAGCTGAGAAAATGAGACAATTTCCACACCCAACTTACCAAAACTTGCATCAAAACCACTTTTTGTATTATCATATACTTGGTTAGGGTTAAGAATAATCTTGACCTTGTTCTTTTTCACAACGACAAAGGGGTGTTAGAAATGACAATAGCAAATGTAGCAGGTGCAACAGGTGAATCGTCTTCAGAGGACAATCCCGAAGGGCAACTGAGGGTCTCAGTCACTCCCAAAGTAGCGAAGAGAGATCGCTTACTGGAACAAATCACCGACAACTTTGAGGGGATTCTGAAGCGTATCAGGGTTGGTCTTGATCTTGACAAGGAAACGAATCTGGTAAGGAATCTGGTTTTGAAAGCTCCAGAAAGGGCTTTGCGAGACCAAGAGTTCTGGGCTACTTTGAAGGAAATCTTTGTTAAGAATAGAGAGAATTCTCTTGGTCTTACCTCGGAAGAGATGAGGCACATGTTGGGAGGGTATCTGAAAAGGGATTTTTTCCCTTCCAATATGGAAGAAGAGGTCATGCTCTCTTTCCTCAAGATCATCCACCACCATCACCGCAACGGAACTTTGTTTGAGTATAGAAATATGCTCAAACAGTTGGCAAAGAGGGATGCCAACGGAAGTGAAGAAAAAAAGGAGGGTCGTATAAACGGTCATAGGGTGGCATAACTCAAATGCCGTCAAGGGCTGTTTGAGAAGCCCCACGCCTTTGGCGTGGGGCTTTCACTTTTCCAAATTTTTTACACAAAAAATGGTATAATTATTTTAATGAAAAAAACTTTCAAAGAATACGAAGATTTTACAGAAACAACCGCAAGATATGACAGGTCTGACAGCCTAAGAGAAGCCGCTTATCTGACACTCGGACTGACCAGCGAAGCAGGCGAAGTAGCAGATAAATTAAAAAAATTTATTCGCGACCAAAAGGGAAAAGACATAGAACAAATGAGCGAAGACCAGAAAAAAGAGATAGCAAAAGAACTGGGTGATGTTCTTTGGTACACCGCCCGCCTCTCCATAAGGTTTGGTTCATCGCTTGAAGAAGTCGCAAACAAAAATATTGAAAAATTACAATCCAGAAAAGACAGAAGCAAATTACATGGATCTGGGGATAACAGATAACTTGACATTATGAACGCACTTTGTAACAATAAAAACAGGTTCTTTAAAAACAGGAGGTAAGACCATGAGTGACGTCTACCTGCCACAACAACCCCAAAACATAGAGGTCCAATACCTCGATCTCTTAATGGGGACAATGGAGTGTGGCAATATTCGTGATGGAAGAAATGGGAAAACCCTTTCTCTTTTTGGCGAGATAATTCGCCACGACATGTCTTTGGGGTTTCCTCTTTTGACGACAAAGTACATGCCCTTCCACCTCATCTTGAGTGAACTTCTTTGGTTCATCTCTGGCTCAACCGACACCAGAATCTTGAACGATCTTGACTGCAAGATATGGAATGCCAACGCAAACGCTGGCTATTGGTTGGAAAGAGGTTATGCCAAGTTTGAAGGAGATGCGGGCAGAGTATACGGTGCACAGTGGAGAGGGTGGGCAAGGCCAAACGGATCACATGTAGACCAGTTGGCGAAGGTGATAAAGATGATCAAGGAAACTCCAAGCGATAGGAGACTGGTTGTCCAAGCCTTCAACCCAGGTGAGTTGGACCAAATGTGCCTACCGCCTTGTCATATGGGTTTCCAATTCTACTCTGCTAACGGCGAGCTCTCTTTGATGATGTTCCAGCGTAGTTGCGATATGTTCCTGGGCGTCCCCTTCAACATCGCATCTTATGCGCTGCTTCTATGCTTTGTTGCTCAGATTGTCGGTCAGACACCCAAAGAACTCAAAATTGTTCTTGGTGATTTCCACATCTATGCAAATCACATGGATGCGGTGAAAGAGCAACTTAGCAGGAAAACACATCCCTTGCCCAAGCTTGTCATAAACAAGAATATCAAGGCACTTAAAGACCTTGAGTTGGGTAAAAAGGGTGGAGTTCCGATAGATAAGGATGCTGTCAAACGAGTTGCTTGGTTAGAGGGATACACCCACGAACCAGCAATTCGTGCCGAAATGGCAGTCTGACCTTTTCTTTTTCATCCCCCGTCCGCTCACGCGGACGGGGGATTGCTTTATAAATCACAACCCCTTTTCTCCAAATAATTTTTTCCTATCGCCCTCTGCGACAACTCAAGATCAAGCTCTGGAATTCTACAAGAAATCCAAGCGATAAAAGTATTACTGTTTGGACCAGGAAGGGTAGAGTAATCCGTCTTGTAAGGATAGTTTGTCGCCTCATTATGAATCTTTTCCACCAACTCCTCCGCCACACCCCCTTGCAAACTGACAAGCACCCTTGGAGTAGCACCATACCAAAATCTATCTGGTAAATCTTTCTCTATCCTTAAAACAGAATCATAACCCTCCGAAGTAAGCCAGCCAATAACCTCATAAACCGTGTACTGCTCCGCACCCCTTTGCTTCGTTGAAATCCATGTATGGTCTGCAAACAAACCTCGCCACCCCCAAAGCTCCGCCGCATAAATTTGTATAACCGCATCTCTCGTCTCCTTTGGGTCAGGTGCAATTCCCGACGACTCCCTTGACGCTTTATCCCACCCAGTAAAGTCCCAGATTATAAGTATTGAAAGCAACACAATTAAAAACAAAAACAAATACAGAATGCCCTTTAATATTTTTTTTATAATTTTTTTCATAATCCCTAACTTATTAAATCATACTACAAACCTTTATAAATTTTTAGTTTTTGGTATAATCAATATAACTCCTCGTAGCTCAGCTGGATAGAGCAACTCCCTTCTAAGGAGTAGGTCGCAGGTTCGAATCCTGCCGAGGAGGCTGATTAATTACCTATATTTCAAAGACACACCTCAAATATAAATGGTTGTTGACACGAACGAGCCCGTCAGGGCTATGGGTTCGGCGCTTTTTTCTTAGCGAACGATAGCAAAAATAATAGTTTGGAATATGTGAGTCCGACCGCAACGAATTTATGAGTTGCGTCAAGCGTTCAAATAGTGAAGTAATAGATTGGAGTGTGTGAGTCTGACCGCAACGAGCCTGCGAGTTGCGTCAAGCGAGCGACAGCGAGCGATAATAAAATAGAAGCGAGTGGAACGAGCGAGCGATAATGAATAGGTGCCGAGGAGGCTGATTAATTGTCTATATTTCAAAGACACGCCTCAAGTATAAATGGTTGTTGACACGAACGAGCCCGTCAGGGCTATAGGTTCGGCGCTTTTTTCTTAGCGAGTGATAGCAGAAGTAATAGGTTGGAATATGTGAGTCCGACCTTGCCGAGCCTGCGAGGCAAGTCAAGCGAGCGACAGCGAGCGATAATGAATAGGTGCCGAGGAGGCTAATTAATTGTCTATATTTCAAAGACACAGGCGAAATAAAAGACGACTTAGCATCTTTGCAACAACTTCGCATATTTGACAAAAAAAGATTGGTCGATAGAAAATATAAATTGAGAGAAAACAAGTTTGAGAAATTAAAAGAAAAATTAAAAAGTTTGATGCTATAAAATATCTACACCTCCCGTAAGGGAGGTGTGGGGACTTGGTATGTCCATTTACTCTTTAATGATAACATATTTTAATAATTTTTCAAAGTTGATAGCAGAAGTAATAGGTTGCAAATCGTGAGCCCGACCGCAACGAGCCTGCGAGTTGCGTCAAGCGAGCGACAGCGAGCGATAATAAAATAGAAGCGAGTGGAACGAGCGAGCGATAATGAATAGGTGCCGAGGAGGCTGATTAATTACCTATATTTCAAAGACATATCCCAAGGAGGAGGCGTGGAGTTGAAAAAATTTTACTAATTTTGTAAACTTTAGTTAGGTCTTTGATAGTGTCAAAGACCCCCTAAATCTCACGAAGCAGAAAGAAGGAGGTTTGTCATGTCTACTGGAGATGGAAGGACTGATCCGAAAGGACCGTTTGTAGTTGTAAACGAAGAAATTTGCCCCAGAGACAAAGACGACGAAAGTCGTACGACCAAATCAATGAGAGATTATCTAGAACTAAAAGATGAGAAGGCAGGAATCGTTAGTAAATTGGAGGACTCAAGACAACAGATGGCATATATGCGTGCCAAATTGTCACAAGCAACAAATGAGACAAACAGGCTTTTAGGTGAATTGGCTAGAATCGAAGCAGATATGGAGAAAGAAGAAAACAAAGCCCGCAGACTTCTTGATGAAAAAAGAAAACACAGAAGTGTGGGCGGAAGCAGAAGCGTGGGCGGAAGCAGAAGTGGAAGCACAGGCGGAAGCGGAAGTGGGCAATGATCTACCTTGATCTTTCTAAATCTAAGCAATCTAAACTGAGGGATGGATTGCTTAGATTTTTCTTTTATTGACAAATTTATTGTAAAACTATATATTTTAGTAATGAAACGGTTTTAATCCGTTGTTCTTTTTGAACCCATAGTTTTGAAAAAGGAGGTAAAGAAAATGCCAAACAAAGGATTCGCGTTCTTTTTGCTTTTAGCCATTCTGTTTTTACAGGGATGCGCCTACTCTCAGCCCAAAGCCAGCCCCAACAGCATCGTTGATGTCTGCAAACCGGCAAACACGAGTTGGCTTGTAGCCTGCGCAGAACTAGACGAGATAATCCTTATCAAAGATAGCGGTGAGGAAGTAAAGTGGTCGCTTAGGAGCAAAAATCCACACAACCAACAAGCCGCCTTTGTTCTGCTTAATAAGTTTGGAGACATCCGTTGTTATCTTCGGACACCAAGCGGCGATGAATGGTTTATTTTTTCCTGTGTTAAAGGAGGAGACCCCGACCGCTACTTCTTTGAAACATACAAGGAAATGAAAGAGGTATTGATGAAGTCAATAGCAAGTGAGGCTTAAAACTTTCACTCTAAAACTTCTCAAGCCACTCACCGCTCGCAATTTTTGGGCGGCAGGTTGCATCGCAACCTGCCGCCCCTTACTTTTTATAAATCAAAAGAAACAGCGTATAATTTCCTTTACACAACCCTTGACAAGAAATCTTACATCATATAAAATAGCATATAACAATAAAATAATAACAACAATCATGCTTGGAAAATTTATACAACAAAATAGGACTAAAAAAAATCTGACACAAGAATACCTTGCGTCAGAGCTCGGCATTTCTCGTCCCACCTATTTACACATTGAACGAGGGGAACGCGAACTTAAAATTTCCGAAGCAGAAAAACTGGCAATCATCTTTGATATATCACTTAAAGACTTTCTTGAAAAAAAAGAAAACAAAATGCAAGTTTCCATTGAGAAATTGAAAACAAAAAACACAAGAAAATCAAACGACCTGGAGATTCGCGTTACCAGAAAAGACCTTGATAAATTCAAGCAGGTCTTCCTTTATGTCCTAAACAAAGTGGGCGGCAAGTCCAATGTAGGAGAAACGGTCTTACACAAACTTCTTTATTTCATTGATTTTGACTACTATGAAAAATTTGAGGAAAATTTGATGGGAGCAAAATACATTAAAAATCACCATGGTCCCACTTCTGTTGAACTCGGCAAAATAATAAAAGAAATGCAAAAACAGGGAGAAGTTCAAGTGGTAGAAAGTAAATATTTTAAATATGGTCAAAAGAAATACTTAGCAACCAAACGCCCAAACCTTGAAATCTTGACTGCGCGTGAAGTTGAGCATATTGACGAGGTATTAGCACGACTTTCTGATAAGAATGCTAAAGAAATAGAAAAATATTCACACGGAGACATACCTTGGAAAGCAGCACAGAACGGCGAAGTCATTTCTTATGAAACTGTTTTTTATCGTGATGAAAGATATTCTGTAAGAAATTATGAAGATGAACTTTAATGAATTATCAAAATTTCAAAAAGAATTCAAAACCCTTGCAAAAAAATATAAATCTTTACCCAAAGATCTGCAGGAATTTTGTAAGGTAGTTTCAGTGGACCCCATCGGAAATAGCAAGCATTTTAATGTCATCACACAAACCGAAACCTTTTATATCATAAAAGCAAGATTTTTTTGTAAATATCTAAAGAGAAATTCCTTCCGCATCATATATTCCTATTTTGAAGCCGAACAAAAAATTGAATTTATTGAAATTTATTTCAAAGGAAACAAAGAAAAAGAAGACAAGGAAAGAATAAAAGAATACACAAAAGAAAAACCAAAGCGATAAAAAAAAGGGGCGTTTGGTTGGTTTTACACCAACCAAACGCCCAATAAAAAGAACATCCATATCCTCTTTCACAAGGTCACAACTGGAAGGGCAACCTCACCTCCGCTCCAACGGTAACACCGCCTCCCTTGGCATTGACTCTATAGCCACCTATACCAAGGTTCACTTCGGTTTTGTTGTAGCCCACTCCAAATTCTGCAACAAGGCCTTCTCGCGTCTCCTTCCGCAAAGTAGCCTCA
>JAPPQH010000004.1 GCA_028817035.1 Candidatus Campbellbacteria bacterium
GTGCGCCTGGCAGGATTCGAACCCACAACCCCCTGGTCCGAAGCCAGGTGCTCTATCCGTTGAGCTACAGGCGCTTTTCTGTTTTATAATTTATAATAGGTTATGATACACGATAACAACAAAACAGACAAAAAAAATATATTCAACAAGGCGCCCCAAATTCCCGAGGAGGTTGCTGATACGATAGATGCGATAAAAGAAAAGGGATTTGAGGCATATATCGTGGGGGGTTGTATAAGAGATCTTTTGCTGAATAAATCTCCGAAGGATTGGGATGTTGCGACTAATGCTTTGCCAGATGAGATTGAGAAAATTTTTCCAAGAACTTTTTGCAATAATAAATATGGAATGATTGGTGTTACTCATGAAAAAGATGGGGTGACAAAGGTCGTTGAGGTAACAACTTTTAGATGTGATGACATATACTCAAACAAGCGCCATCCCGACTCTGTGAAATACTGCAAAAGTGTTGAGGAAGATCTTTCTCGGCGCGATTTTACCATCAACGCCATTGCTTATGAAATGAATAAAAATGAGTTTGTAGATCCTTCAGGTGGGATTGGCGATATAGCGCAATCAACCATCCGCGCTGTCGGAGATGCGGAGGAAAGGATTTCTGAAGATTTACTTCGCATGCTACGCGCCATTCGGATTGCGGTTGAAACTGGTTTTAAGATAGATTCCTCAGTAGAGAAGGCGATAGTTAAAAACGCAAAAGAGATAGTCAAAATATCAAAAGAGAGGGTGCGGGATGAGTTCACAAAAATACTTATGTCTGACCAGCCAATGCGTGGTCTTTTGATGCTAAACGATACTGGTCTTTTGACTCACATCATCCCTGATCTTAAGAGGGGGATAGGGTGCGACCAGAACCAAGCGCATAAGTATGATGTCTTTGAACACAATTTGAGGACTCTTCAGCATTCTGCTGATAAAAGTTATCCTTTTATAATTCGTCTTTCTTCGCTTTTGCATGATATAGCAAAACCACACACAAGGGAGTTTTCAAAAGAAAAGAATGATTGGACTTTTCATAGTCACGAGGTTCTTGGTGCAAAGTTGGCGAAAGATATAGCAGAGGATTTGAGATATCCAAGAGAGGTCGTTCAGGATGTCAGAACGCTTGTCCGTTGGCATATGTTTTTTTCAGACACCGAACAGGTGACGCACTCTGCGGTGAGGCGACTTGTCGCAAGGGTGGGCGAGGATAAAATTTGGGATCTTATTAAATTAAGAATTTGTGATCGTATCGGAACGGGCAGACCAAAAGAGCAACCCTATCGTCTTCGTAAATTTATGGCAATGATTGATGAGGTTATGCGCGATCCCATTTCTGTTTCAATGCTGAAAATAAGTGGGAACGACATAATGAAACTTGGAGAAAAGCCGGGTCCTAAGATTGGTTTTGTCCTGCATGCACTTTTAGAAGAAGCGCTTGATGACACAGGCAAAAACACAGAGGAATATTTGATAAATAGGGCAAAGGAACTTTTGAAATTGCCCGCTGATGAGTTAGCGAAACTGGGTATGAGCGGAAAAGAGAAAATGGAGGAAGAGGATGCAAAGATAATACAGTCCATAAGAAAAAAGCGATTTGTTGATTAATCGCTCATCTCTATGGAAACAGGGCAGTGGTCAGAGCCCATTATTTCTGAGTGTATGTCGGGGTTTTTTGTGGTTTTGTGCGTGTCGGTGTCTACTATCATATAGTCAAGTCGCCACCCACGATTTACCTCGCGAGGTTTTGTTCCTCGCGGAAGGGAGAAGTCAAAGTTGTCCCAATATGTGTATGCCTCTTTTTTGTTTGGGTATTTTTCTCTGAAAGTGTCTATAAATTCTTCGGACAAAAAGGTTTCCATTTTTTCTCTTACAGATTTTCTGTAGCAAACATTGTTTTCATTTTTTTCTGGTTGTGCGAGGTCAATTTCTGTTCTTGCTACATTGAAGTCGCCGCCGACAATTATTTTTCTCCCATTTTTTTTACACTTTATTAGGTGCTCTCTGAATTTGCTAAAAAATTCCAGTTTGTGAGCAAACGCTTCTTCGGATTTACCACCATTGGGGACATATACAGAAAAAATAGAGAGGTCTTCAATTTCCGCACAGATTATGCGACCCTCTTTGTCATTTAGTGTTGGTATTCCTTTTTTTATTTCTCCTATTTTGTCTGCATACTTTTGAGAAATCCAAACGGAGACACCAGAGTACCCTGCTTTTTCTGCAGGATGAAAATATTTTCTGAAACTGTTTTCACTGAGAAGATTCTCGTCAAACTGTTCTGGTTTTCCTTTTATCTCCTGAAATAGCGCAACATCTGGTTTGCATTTGTTAATAAATTCTTCCAGAGAGCCCTTGCGAGCAACTGCGCGAATTCCATTTACATTCCAAGAAAATATTTTCATAATTATCGTTCTTTTTTGTTATTATGAAACTTTTTATGGACTTCTCCAAGCTGTTTGTTCGTTATGTGTGTGTAAATCTGTGTTGTTGATATATTTGAGTGCCCCAAAAGTTCCTGAACGGAGCGAATATCTGCTCCGTTGTATAAAAGGTCGGTTGCAAAACTATGACGAAGGATGTGTGGGGTAACCTTTTTTGATATTCCGACTTCTCTCGCCAATCGTTCTACAATTCTTTCTACGGAGCGAGTTGTTATGCGAAGTGTTTCTCCTTTTTTCGCTGAGTGGTTTATAAACAGCGCTTCGTCGGTGTCTTGTCTTGCGTTAAGATAATTTTTTATTGCTTCTTTTGCTGACTTGGACAAAAAGACAACTCTCACTTTGTCTCCCTTTCCTCTGACCACTACATCATCTCTTGTTAGGTCTATGTAGCGAGGTAGGGAACAGAGTTCAGAAACACGAAGCCCTGTTGAGAAAAGTGTTTCCAAGATTGCTTTGTTTCTTAAATCTTTTATTGTCTTGCCGTCTGATGATGAAAGCAATCTTTTCAGTTCATCTATTGTTATCAGATCAAGATCTCTCATTGCTATTTTTGCAAGTGGGATTGCATCAGGGGAGAGTGTTTTGATGCCTCTTGCTCTGCAGTATTTCAAGAACATCCTGAGCGCGATGAGGTGGTAGTTTTGTGTGTTGGTCTTTACAGAACCTTCGTGTGTTTTCTGTCTGTTGAGCCAGAGTCGGTATTGCCGTACGCTTTCTTCATCTATTTTTTCAACTGTATCAATTTTTGTATGCTCAAAAAAGCGCTCAAGATATCGCTGGTAATTCTCAACAGTTTTCACCTGCCGACCTTTCTCCACTTCAAGATATTCCAGAAATTGCCTTAATATGTCTTTTATCTTCATAATATTATGATAATGTCGCAAAATAAATAGGTGGTTTCAAAATGCTTATTTTTAGTGTATAATCCCAGCATACGCATATGTTAACAAAGACAAAACCAAGAAAAGTCGGTCTTCATGAAAAAGATACAGGGTCTCCTGAGGCTCAGGTTTTATTTATTACAGAGAGGATTGATGAGATAGCAAATCATCTGAAAAAAAATAAAAAGGATGTACCTGCTCGAAGGGGACTTTTGAGATTGGTTTCGGAAAGAAGAAAACATTTGCGTTATTTACAAAAGAAAAATAAAGATAGATATAGAGCTCTTGTAAAAAAGCTCGAATTGAACTAATTAAATAAATTGATTATGAGTATTATTCAACACCCTGATCAAAGGGTTGGAATTTTCATAGACACACAAAATCTTTATCACAGCGCGAGAAACCTTTACAATAAAAAAGTTGATTTTAGCAAAGTAGTTAAGGTTGCTCTTGCAAAGCGACGCCTTATAAGAGCAATTGCTTATGTCATAACAACAGAGGCAGGTGATGAGACTATGTTTGTGGAAGCATTATCCAAAATGGGAGTGGAAGCAAAAGCGAAAGACCTACAGGTATTTCCTGGTGGTGTAAAGAAAGCAGACTGGGATGTCGGCATCGCAGTTGATTCCATAACCCTCGCACCAAAGCTTGATGTTGTCGTTCTTGTAACAGGCGACGGAGACTTTGTTGCTGCTGTTTATTATCTTAAGATGCTTGGTTGTCAGGTTGAAGTTGTTACCTTCGGACAATCCTGTTCATCTCGACTTAGAGAATCCGTTGATTTATTTACTGATTTATCGGAATCTCCCAAGGACTTTTTGTTGGGGTAAATTATGAAGACAGAGAGAACCTACACCCATAAAGAAAAGGATGGGGAAATAGTTGTTTCATTTAATGATCTCGCCGATCAAGCGTGGAGTTCTGTTCTTGTAAGAAAAAACGGAACTGTTGTTCTTGTAACGGTAACTGCTTCAGAGAACATAAAAGATACAGATTACTTTCCTCTCAGTGTTGAGTACATAGAGAGGTATTATTCCATAGGCGCAATTCTGGGCAGCCGTTTCATGCGAAGGGAAAACCGACCTTCAGATCAAGCGATACTTAATGGTCGTATTGTTGATAGGACGATAAGACCTTTGTTTGATGATTCAATAAGAAATGAAGTGCAAGTGGTTGTAACAGTTCTTGGTATTGGAACTGCCAACCCTGATGTGCTTGGAGTTCTTGGTGCGTCTCTCGCGCTTGGAACATCTGCTATACCTTGGAGAGGACCGGTGTCTGCTTCTCGGATAGCGAGAAAAAATAGAGGTGATGAGTGGGAGACAAATCCAGAATATAAATTAAACGACAGTTATTATGACTGTGAGATGTTGGCTTGTGGAGTTGAGGAAGGAATTAATATGATTGAACTTGAGGCGGAAGAGGTTGAAGAAAAAGATGTTTATGATGGACTGAATATAGCGTTTGAGGAGATAAAGAAACTACAGGCATTCCAAAAAGAGGTTATAAATAAAGAAAAAATGGGGAAGGCGCATTTTCCTCTTCAGACAACACCGCAAAGTGTTTCGGCATTGTTTAACGAAACGATGGGTGCGAAAATTAAAGACACCATCTTTGGTTCGCAGGGAAAAGAGGGTATTGGAAAAGCAGAGAGTGAGTGGATGCAGGTAGCTGAAGACAGGTTGTCGGCAGACGAATTAAAGTTTGCAGAAAGATGTTTTTCTGATGCAGTTGATGAGATTGTGCATAAAGAAGCAGTAGTCAACAAAAAGAGGGTTGATGGACGAGATATGGATTCTATTCGCCCACTTTTTGCAAAAGCCGGAGGTTTTGCAGAAGCGATACACGGAACTGGAATTTTTTACAGAGGGGGAACACATGTCCTAACAGCTTTGACACTTGGCTCTCCTGGGGATGGTCTTCTTTTGGATACGATAGAGGATCAAGACACAACAAAACATTTTATCCATCACTATAATTTTCCTCCATACTCAACGGGTGAAACAGGAAGGTTTGGCGGAACTAATCGCCGTGCAATAGGTCACGGCGCACTTGCAGAAAAAGCGCTTCGTCCAATAATACCAGACAAAGAAATTTTTCCATACACGATAAGGTTGGTCTCAGAGTGTATGGCTTCCAACGGCTCTACTTCTATGGGTTCTGTGTGTGCGAGCACCCTTGCTCTGATGGACGGTGGCGTTCCGATAAAATCAACTGTTGCCGGCATTGCGATGGGACTCATGAATTATAAAGATGATTATTGCATTTTGACAGACATACAAGGACCCGAAGACCATTATGGCGATATGGATTTGAAAGTTGCAGGAAGTAAGGTTGGAATAACTGCCATACAAATGGATGTGAAAGTGGATTCTGTTTCTATTAAAGTGTTAACAGAAACAATTGATAAAGCGAGAATTGCGAGAGAGAAGATAATAGATGTGATACACGAGGAGATACCAAAGCCACGCACGGAATTATCAAAAGATGCGCCACACATAAAATCACTCAAAATAAATCCCGACTTGATAGGTAAAGTTATTGGATCAGGTGGCAAGACGATAAAAGCAATAAAAGAATCATCCCTTGCTGACACTATTGATGTTGAGGATGACGGAACAATTTTTATATCAGGAACAAAAGAAGCAACAGAAAAAGCATCTCAAAAGATAGAGAGCATCACACATGAATATAAAGAAGGTGAAGAGTTTGATGGCGAGGTTGTAAGTGTTACTGATTTTGGCGCGTTTGTGAGCATAGGAGCAGAGGCTGAAGGTCTTGTTCATGTGTCCGAATTCGCACCTGAGAGGATTGATTCTCCAGGTAAATTGGTGTCCGTGAGAGATATCGTTCCGGTTGTAATCAAAGAGATAAAAGAAAATAACAAAATTTCCTTATCAATAAAAGACAGAGATCCTAAGTTTTTTGCTGAAAAATTAGAGAATTTGCCAAAAGTGCAGACACGCCCACCTGCATTAAGACAGAAAAAGAACTATGGAAATGAACGAAGAAAAAAATACCAAAGAAAATAACAGCCATACGCCAGTGCCGCACAAAGACGGGGATGAGAAACAGAGATCCCATCTGAAACATCTTGGCTACACAAAAGCCATGCATACCATCAAGGATGATGCGGCAAGGGCAAAAAAAGATGAGGGTGCAGAAATTAAAGACACAAGAAGGGGTTTGTTAAAGAAAGATGTGAGAATACCATTAAACGATGGAAAATTTCAGTTTGGGCTTCAACAAAATGAGGATAGTTCAATAAGAATGATAAAGTATTTTACTGCGTTTCTTTTGATAGTTGGTTTAATTGGTGTCGGCATCTGGGGTTGGGGTTTTTATAGTAAAAATTCAGTAGGGGATGTTTCTGATAATCGCGAGGAGGAAGAGGAAGAATACAACTTGCTATATGCAGAACAAACAATTCCTTTGCCGATTAATGTTGAAAATGATAATTTAATCTCACAAATACAAAAAGTATTGGCAGGAAATTACAGCGCATCAATTTTTGTGGAAATCAGACCAGTTAATCGCACAGGAACTGAGGAAGACTTTGTTGATGAGGCGGTTGATTTGATAACATTTATGAAAGCAGTTGACATTGCGCCTCCGTCTGGATTTCCAAGACAGGTTGCAGAAGAATTCTTTTTTGGCTTTTTAGTGGAAAAACCAAGCGAACCAATTCTTGTTTTTCCAGTATTGTTTTTTGAGAACGCAGTTTCAGAAATGTTTAAGTGGGAGGGCACTCTCTTTGAAAACCTAAGAGGTATTTTTAATATAACCGAAACCCCTTTAAGAGATTCTTCGCGACAAAACACTCTGACAAATTCTATGTTTGAAGATGTTCTTATACAAAATACAGATGCGAGGGCTGTCATAAATGAAGGCGGGGAGTATATTTTGATATATTCTTTTGTTGATAGGAAAACTCTGCTTATAGCAGGGGGCGAAAAGTCCTTTATAAGAGCGGCTAACAGAATCAGGTCTCAAAGTGTGATTAGGTAAAATTTATGCTATACTTTTTTTACAATGAATAAAGACGATATAAAATATCTCAAAAAGAAGCTTGAAGCAGAGAAAAAGATACTTGAAGGAGAGTTGGGTGAAATATCAATAAAAAAATCAGATGGCGGACCTTGGATTCCTGCGCCACCACAAGATGATGTAAATATCACAGAACCAGAAGACATGGCACACAAAGAAGAGAGTTTCATAGACAGACAGGCGATAACCAGTGAATTAAGTGCGCGGCTCTTCAATGTTAAGCTCGCTCTCCAAAAGATAAAAGAGGGCAAGTATGGTCTTTGTGAAATATCGGGAGAGGAGATTGAGAGGGATAGGTTGGAAGCAAATCCCGCAGCAAGAACCTGCAAGGCACACAGGGAACACAATATATAAACTAAAAGAAAATTAAGAGAGAACATGACAGCGAATGTTAAAAGCGCACAAACCGCAGGACTTGATGCACAAATAGTTTCCGTTGAATCTGATATATCACGAGGTATACACTCTTTCACAATTATCGGGCTTCCAGACAAAGCCATTGAAGAATCAAAGGAAAGGGTTTCATCTGCAATAAAACATTCTGGCTTTAAATCGCCAAAAGGGAGCAACAAGAAGATTGTTGTTTCGCTTGCTCCTGCAGACATAAAGAAAGAAGGGCCTCTTTTTGATCTGCCAATTGCTCTTTCATATTTGCTGGTTGCGAAAGAGATTGAGTTTGATGTAAAAGATAAAGTTTTTATCGGAGAATTATCTTTAAATGGATCTCTTTATCCTGTTAAGGGGATATTGCCACTCGTTGAACACGCAAAGAAAAAGGGTTTTAAGGAGGTTTTTATACCAAAGGGGAACGCAAAGGAAGGGGCACTTGTCCATGGAATAAAGATATATGCGGTAGAAACTTTAAAAGACATAATAAATCATTTCTCAGAAGAAAATAATATCCCTCTCAGCCCTGTTTCACCTACAAACATAGAGGTTCCTGTTTATGATGACTTTTCAGTTATCTTTGAAGATATAAAAGGGCAGGGGAACGCAAAGCGCGGTCTTATAATCTCTGCTGCAGGCGGACACAACATTGCTTTTTATGGACCACCTGGAACGGGAAAGACATTGCTTGCAAGATCGTTGATAAGCATATTGCCACCACTTACAAACAGAGAAATTACTGAGGTAACCTCGCTTTACTCCATAGCGGGTCTTCTGCAAGACGGAAAGATAATTTTAGAACCACCGTTTCGTGCACCACACCACACATCATCATATACCGCAGTGGTTGGAGGTGGAACAACACCGTCCCCAGGAGAGATTTCTTTCGCCCACAAAGGAGTTTTATTTTTAGATGAGTTTCCTGAGTTTGATAGAAGAGTTATTGAATCACTTCGCGAACCACTTGAAGAAAAGAGGATAAGAATAGCAAGAGCAAAAAGCGCTGTTGTTTTTCCTGCTGATTGCATCGTTGTGATAGCAATGAACCCAAGCAGGTCGGGTTCAGATGAAGACATAAGAATAGATGCGAGGTCAGAAGCACTGTATCGTAAAAAAATTTCTGGTCCTATAGTTGACCGTATAGATATGTGGTTGAGAGTTGATGCAGTTGATTGTGATTCTCTTTCTGAAAGAAGAAAGGAGGGTGAATATAAAGAAAGCCAAAAAGCGAGAGAGCAGGTGATGCAGGCAAGGGAAACACAAAGAAAGAGATTTGAAAAAGAAACAGATGTGACAAAAAATGCCGACCTGTCAGCAAGGAACATAGATGATTATGTAACACTTACGCCAAGTGTGAGGGAGATACTTAACAAGGCATCAACAAAATTAGGGCTTTCTCCGCGGTCATACCACCGACTCATAAAATTGTCGCGAACTATAGCAGATATTGAAGGAAGTGAGAATGTGAAGGAAGAGCATATATACGAAGCTCTACAATACAAAAAGCAGGCTTTTTAATCACCTCAATACAAGCGCAACGCTGTATTACTCGCAAACTGTATACAAAGGACAGTTTCTGAAAGGATTTTTAGCACCACGAACTTCAAAGTGAAGGTGAGATCCGTCTCCACCAAGTTTTATGTGCTTTCCGGTATTTCCAACATATCCTATTACTTGACCCTGTGACACAACTTGTCCTTTTTCAACTACATTCCTTGATTGGTGAGAGTATAGCGTCTGTGTGTTGTTCTCGTGTTGTAATACAATGTATTTTCCATAACCACCGTTCCATCCGTAATTTTTAACCACTATAACCTTACCTGCCATTGCAGCGCGAATAGGATAGCCGTATGGTGCATCAAAATCAACTGCGTTGTATCCGTGTAGTGTCTGCGTTATTTCTCCTCCTTGAATAGGGGCAATAAAGAAGTTATCAAAATTAGGTCCATAATTACCACGAACCCTTGTTCTGTTGAACCTGCCATCTCTATATACTATTACATCATTTCTTTCGCCATCGGGTATAACTATTTCATTACCTACCACAAGATCCTTTTCGCTTTTTATACCGTTGAAAAGTTTTACTTCATTTACATCTGCATCATACTTCTTTGATATAGATTCAATTGTGTCGCTTTCTTTTACTTCATGCAAAACACCAGTTACTGGTAAGATAATCAATTCTCCTCCAACTTTTATATCTGATGCATAACGGATATTGTTCTGCCATGCGATTGTGTGCTCTGAAACACAAAACGCTTCTGCTATTTCAGAAAGTGTGTCACCCTTCTGGACTATGTATGTCCTTATGTTGTTTGGATTGGGACGACCACACCTGCTGTTGTCTTCGTCTAAATAGTGAGATGCAACGGCAACCAAAACTCCGTTTGTTTCAACATTAAAAGTTTTTGTTTCTTCTTTAAGAAAAGGTCCGTTGGATGCGATGAGCACATACGGATTATCATCATTGGGTCGCTCACCATAAGCAGAATCACCAACAACATCATTATTGAAAAAAGCGATACACACCAATGCAAAAAGGCAAAGCAATGATCGCTCTAAATATCTGCGTTTGGGGGATGAATCACTAAGTTGTGAAGAAGTTTCTTCCATATTCTTGTTTGTTCGTCTATTCTCTTTCTTGATTAAAATGTCTTTAATGACTTACAATATAAAACAAGGCAATCACATGCCTTGCCTATACCCTCTCTATTATATACAAGATAACAGTTTGTGCAACAAATTTTTCAACCATGCCCATACCAAAGCTAAATAAAGCCCAAAAACAAGCGGTTTTTGACAATTCTCAATCCCTATTGATTTTGGCTGGAGCGGGGACTGGGAAGACCAGAGTCATAACATCAAAAATAATAAATTTGATAGAGAGCGGAGAAGATAAAGAAAGTATAGTCGCACTAACCTTTACAAACAAAGCGGCAAGAGAAATGTTGGAGAGAATAAGTAAAGAAGTTGGTCGTTTCAACCTGCCGTGGTTCGTTGGAACATTCCACTCTCTTGGAGTTAAGTTGTTGAGAACACACGGAGAGAAAATAGGGATACCAAAAACATTTTCAATAGCAGACAAAGAGGAAGGTAAAAAATATATTAAGAAGGCAATGAAAGATATGGGACAGGAACATATTTCTGCATCCCTTATACAAAACACAATCTCACTTTATAAAAGAGGAGGTGAAACTTATGAGTCGTGGGACGGAGCTTCCCCTTCAGGAATTTCAAAAGAAAGTTTTAGAAACTTGTGGGGTGAGTATGAGTCAATATTAAAAAAAGAAAAGTCACTTGATTTTGACGACCTAATAGCAAAATCAACAAAACTGTTAGAAACTAAAAAAGACATAAGAAAGATTTACACAGATAAATTAAAACACATACTCATAGATGAGTTTCAAGACACAGACGCACTACAAAACAATTTTATTTCTCTTTTCAAAGGCAAAAAAACAAATCTGTATGCAGTTGGAGATATGGATCAGACAATATACTCATGGCGCGGCTCGGACATATCGTTTATGCTTAACTTTCCAGAAGTATATTCACCGGTTAAAACTGTTTCACTTGAAGAAAACTACAGATCAACAAAATGTATCCTAAACGCAGCACAAGCGGTGATAAAGAAGAATAAACTGAGAAAAGACCAGACACTAACAACAAAAAACAAGGAGGGAGAACAGATAACAATAACAGTCGCAGAAAACGAGAAAAAGGAGGCAGAAGCGGTTGCGCAGAACATACTCTCACTCATTAATGAGGGAACAAAGAAAAGTGATATAGCGATACTTTATAGATTTAACTTCCAATCACGCGCACTTGAAGAGGCAATGATAAAAAACAAAATACCATACACTGTTTTGGGAACAAAATTTTTTGATAGAGCAGAGATAAAAGACCTGCTTGCTTATCTTCGTTTTTGTTTTATCACGGAGCGCAACACAGATCTTGCAAGAATAATAAACAGACCCAAAAGATCTTTGGGCAAGCAAAGTCTGAAAATGATATTGGATGGAAAGATTGCCGAGCTACCTCTCAGAAAACAAAGTGCCGTGAACAAGTTTTTTGAAGAGATAAAGGATTTTAGGAAATACGGCAAAAATCACAACCTATCCGAAATGCTGTTTTATATGAAAGATCGCCTAAAATTTGAAGAATACCTAAAAAATACATACATTGACAGTGCCGAGCGCATACAAAATATAGGGGAATTGGTATCATTTGCAGAAGATTACAAGGGGGAATCTGCCGAGAAAAAGGCGCAGATGTTCCTTGAAAACGCAGATTTGGGTAGCGAACAGGACACTTTAGACATAAAAAAGGATAAAGATTCTGTCACTCTTATGACTATACACTCAGCAAAAGGGCTTGAATTTCCTGTTGTTCTTGTGTGTGGGCTTGAAGAAGGGCTGTTTCCTTATGAAAGAGGGGAAGACAGTCTGAATGAAAAAGAGGAGGAAAGACGGCTTTGTTATGTCGCTTTCACAAGGGCAAAGCAAAAACTCTTTCTTTCATCGGCTATAAACAGGATGCTGTTTGGGAAGCGAACAATCTCAACGCCATCATCTTTTCTGAATGATATCCCCAAAAACCTATGTAAAATACAGGAAGAAGGCGGAGAAGTGATAATTTTTTGATTATGGGAGCATTTTTAGGGCAACATTTCCTGAATTCTACAGATGTAGCGGAGAAACTCATCTCTTCGTCACATGCAAAAAGCGGAGATACCGTGCTTGAAGTTGGTGGGGGCAAGGGGTTTTTGACCGAGATGCTTATTAAAAACGGCTTCAAAACAATGGCTGTTGAGAAAGATAAAAAAATGGTCGGTCATCTTAATAAAAAATTCAGAAAAGAAATAGCACGGGGAGATTTGGTTGTTTTGGAAGGCGACATAAAACACACCAAGCTCCCACAAAAAAGTTTTCACATAATAGGAAACATTCCGTATTATCTAACAGGAATTTTTTTAAGACGCAGTTTATCAGCAGACAATCAACCCAAATCAATAGCGATACTGATACAGGAAGAAGTTGCAAAAAGAATTGTAGACAAAAAGAAGAGCAGTTTGCTTTCTCTTTCTGTTGAACATTATGGGAATGCTTCTTTTATTGAAACAGTAGACAAAAGTGCGTTTACCCCCGAACCAAAAGTAATGTCCGCAATACTCTTAATCTCTTCAATAAAAAAGCAAGATAAAGAGTTTTCAGAAAAGTTTTTTAAACTCATAAAACAAGCATTCTCACACAAAAGAAAAAAGGTTCTTTCAAACATTTCGGACGAGAGTATGAAAAAAGCGCTTGAAAAAATAATTTTGAAACACAATCTTCCAAAAGATATAAGAGCAGAAGACATATCTTACAGCCGTTGGGAAGAAACTACTTTAGACTTGATCCGTGTATAGGGAAGAAACCCCACAAGACAGGACACAAACCAGCAGGACAAGGAACTAAACAAGCGAATGGTATCGGGATTATTGTCCCCAATGCTTTTTGTGCAGGAACAGGAGGTTGGAACAAAGGCAGTAATGAAACTCTTGTCTTCAAAATAAATGGATATACTTCTGTTGAACGTATTACATCAAAGTATGTTCCGTTTACACAAGCGGGAAAGACACCACTAACAGTTCCCCCAAATGGTCTCAGCAGTTGACCAAGTAAAGCAAAAGCTAATGCCGCACCCGACCCGCCGGCAGATGTATCACCACCAACAATTCTGTCAACAATTGCCTGTGATGCGGCATTAATTCTTCTTGCATCTGCTGCTCCACCGTTGTTTGTTCTTAAAGCTGATGACAAACCACGGAAAAGACCGGAGAGTTCCTGTCTGTCTTCTACTGTTCCTCCTGCTGTTGCTCCTTCAATTTGTTTAGCCACTGACTCATACACATTAGCGAGCCCCCCAGAAGTATCCAACACCTCTGTTGTGGATGGTTTATTGTCAGAATCATATAAGTCATTAAGCCTTCCCAATGCCCCTGAGGCATCCCCATACGCCTCATTTATAATATCAAATATAGGTTTTTGGTAGTCAATTGGGTATTTTTCAGGTGGCAAATTATCCACATTTACCTCCGCAGTTGAGGGTATGGTCTGTATGTTTGAAGTGGATGGCGGTCTTATCGTTGTTCGGGTCTGCTTAAAATTTGCAGCAGGCGAGCCAGTCCCTTCTGTTCTCAAAAGATTTTCAAATTGATTGGTAAGGGTTGTTGTTGGGGTTGATCGTGAAGTTGTTACTACTGGAGTTGTTGAACTTGTGAAAGGTGCAACTATGGAAAGTTTTTCTTTCTCTCTTTGTTCTACTTGTCGTGAAACACCTCCGCCAATAACAGAACCTTGCTCTCTATCACCGCCATTGTCGCTGTAGTCATTAACAAAAGAAAACGGAGTTGTGTCTTCAAAGAAAGAAGCAGGAAGTGGATATATCTGATCCTCTTCTCCGTTATCATCAACACTTTGTGTTTGCTCTGTGCGAGCACCAAAATTTTCATCCATATCAACATCATCACCGCCACCAAAGCCAGCAAATAACGCTGTCCCCACAAGCGCCACAACTATAACCGCACTTACAATTTCTGTAACCATTAATAATATGATAGCACCTAATGGGGATATATGAGTGTATAATTAATATATATTGGGTGAAGAATCTTTTGTTTCTTTTATTCCAAATAAAAATATGCGTCATCATTTTATAATTTTTCTTTTAATAGCGATTGTTGTGTTGTCAGGTGTCTTTTACACAACAAGGAAAACAGTTGGTAAAGATAATTCTGTTCCCGTTCCCGCTATATTAAAAGGTGGCATAGGGGACAGAAGCGAAGCATTAAGGGATGATGATGGCGATGGTTATGAAAACTGGTTGGAGCAAATCCTTGATACAGACCCAAAAAAATTCAACACACCTGAAGAAATTTTGGAAAGAAACAGAGAAATAGTTATTGAAAAAACAGGAACTAAAAGTTATTTTGATGAGGCGATTATAAATTATGGAAATGAATTCATAAACGCACAGTTAAGCAACACTTTGACAGGTGAAAAAAGGGAAGAGATTACGGAGGACTTCACCGCAAGGGTGTTTGATATCTCAAGAAAAATATATCAGCCAGAACTCACACTCGTTGACGACACTCCCGAAACAAGAAAAACTTTTTTGATGAATCTGGGAGAGGGTCTTATCTTGCTCGGCGAAGCACCAACTAAAAAAGATGTCGTAAAAGAGTTGGACGCCTCCATCACAAAGTTTGAGGGCGCACCCACACCGCGAAATGTTGAAAAAGATTACTCTGAATTTATTTCACATATAGCGTATATAAGAGAAATTGAGAAAGAAGATGCTGGTTCAATTCAAAATGACAGTTTCTTTGTCATACTCAGTTATATTTTTATACATGAAAACTTGCAAATTATATTAACTGAACTTGATGCCGTGCTACCATAATAATAATGCAAAAAACTTTTCAAAAAGTTTTGCTTGTTATTTGTTGTTTTGTTTTGGTTTTGGGAACGCCAATTGAAATAAGGCACAATGAAATTAGCACAAGAGCGGTGAGTTTATCTGTGAGTGAGGCACAGGGTGAAAGTTGTAGTAATACGATTACTGCAGGTCTTACACAGTTGGGCAGTAGCATTCTCGGGTCTTTTACGAGCATTGGGGTTCCTACTGTAGATTATGGAAGCATTGCGAAAGATACATTGGATTGTGCCTTAAATGTTGGATGGCAAACGGTTAAGAGAGCCTTTATTGGAACAATTCAACAAGGTCTGTATGACTGGATAGAAGGTGGATTCCAGGGTAAGCCACTTTTTCTTGAAGATCCAGATGTGTTTTTTGATAATTTAGAGGATTATGCGATTGATGAGTTGTTCACAAGGGGAAATGAACTGGTTAGGTTTTTATGTAAGCCAATCCAAATAGACATAGCTCTTGAGTTGAGAACCATCCTTGGTGACAGACCAGAACTTCAATGCACCCTTGACGACATATCAGAAAACATAGAGGACTTTGAAGTAGGAGTTATAGATAACTGGGAAGACCTTGTCCATGTTACATACGAAAGAGGCAACAATCCGTTGTTCGTTCGTTTTTATGCAAAACTACAATTCCTTGATCTTATCAAAGACACAGAAGAACTATATGCCAGGATCAGAGGAGAATTCACAAAAGATGGATGGGGAGCAGAATATGATGAAGGATGTTTTGATCGCAACATAGCCCAAGCAGAAAGCCGAGCAAGAGAAAAGATATTAAAAAAGAAAGAGAGAGAAGGAACAGGAACAGTAATAACACAAGAAGAGTTTAGAGAGATCAAAGATGAAACAGATAGACAACTGAGAATACTTGCTGCAAGATATTGTGTCCCTCGTAAAGCTGCGGAAAGGGTGGGCGACACAGTGCAAGGAGAAGAACAAGCACAAAGAGAAGAGCTTTACGATATAGATGTAGAAGCACTTGCTGTTTCTGGAATAAATGCTTTGATTTCTCACGCAGTAGCAAGAGCAAAAAATTCTTTCTCAAAGAAAAGAAGGTCATATCCAAGCAGAGATGCAACCCCAGAACCAGAGGAAACACTTACAGAAGAAGAAAGAGAGAGGCAACAGTTGGAACAAGAGGTTGCCGCACTTTTGGAGAGCGGACAGGACCGCCCTGAGTTGGGGGCAGCCGGCTTGGGGGTTGGCGAGGACACCCTAACAAGAGCCCAAAGAATACTGCAAATAGAGCGATTTTACCTTATGGATGCGAAGGAAATACTCACATATGCCGTTGGTCCGACTGGAAACGATAGAGAGGGTAAATTCTATAGCGGTTTTCAGCAGGTGATTGCTGGTTTGGGTAGAGCTAATAGCCCAAGCGAAGTTAGTGGCGTGGCGGATAGACTGAAAGATGGATTGAAGGCATCTGTTGATAGTATGAAAAGATTTTTAAGCGAAGAAGAACAAGCAGATGTTGACCGTGAGGTAAGAACAAATGCACTGGATAATTATCCTGGAACAGCAAGAGATATTTTCAAGCCCTATATAAAGTGGATGAGAAGAACTTTGGTTGTGGTAGAAACTTCTTTAACAGAAGTAGAAGAAAAACTTAACGGACTAAATGCAGAAAATGCCGCAGAGGTGGTAAGTGATTCTCAAAGATACAATTCAAGGCAAGATGTCGCAACCCTTGTTGACAGCACGAATCGGGTTTTATTAGGAATACAGGAATATGCTTGGGAGGCATGTGAGGGCGATAAAGATATAGAAACTTGTAATCGTGTTTCACACAAGGACAATTATAGTCGCTTCATAACACAATATGTTGAAGATCCAAACTTTATAAGAATTTTGAATAAATTTGAAATAGAAGAACCAAGTATTACAAATATAAACAGCCAAAATATGCGGAGGACATGGTCTCATGGTCTTTTCGGCACTGCAACCAATTCTATCAATGTGCACTCTTATTCTGCTGGTTTAGGTAAAAGAGATGAACATCAAGCTTTGTATGAATAAATCTGGTTTTTACATATCATTTGTTCTTGTAGGAGTTTTGCTTGTGGTGAGTCCGTTTTTTGATATTGGGGGGAGACAAACTGCTGAGGCTTTTAATCCTTTTGTTGGATTAGTGGGAAGTTATTTGGGCGAAAGAGCGAGTAATATTTATAACCAAGGACGAGGGGATGAATCAAGTGCACGCAGAGAGGCGGTTTTGGGTCAAATATATCAATTGGAATTGCAAGAAAGAGTGAGAATAAGGGATGAAGCGTTGGAAAGGGCAGGAGGTGATGAATCTGCGAGACAAAGAATAAGGGAACAATATAATAGGGAAGCTGAAGGCAACTTACGAGCATGGGAGAGAGAATTAACAAGGTTGCGAGATCAAGATCCTGCGCCTGATGCAGTAAACGACCAAGTATTAAATGAGTTGCAAAATAGATTTAATGTAAGGAATGTAGAACTAAGGGATGAAGCATTGGAAAGGGCAGGAGATGATGAATCTGCGAGACAGGAAGCAAACACACAATACCAAGCAAATAGTGCAGCAGCACAAGACGTTGGCACTCAGACATTTAATAATAACGAAGAGGATTTATTGAATGTTGAGGGAATTTTGAATGATTTGGGTGGTAGTAATCAAATTTTTAAAAATGCAGAAAATATTAAGTGTAATGGTGGAGGTGGTGGAGGTGGTGGAGGTGGTGTGGTAGATGCAGTTACAGGTAATGCAGCGAGTGCTATAAAAGACCTGCTTAATCCTGAATGTGTGTTGCGTTTTTTTATGTATGGTTTGTCTGTATTCTTTCTTTTGGTGGGGCAATTTGTCTTGATTATCAGTATGGCTTTTTTCCATTCTATTATAGAGCAGTTTGTCACAGGTTTGACAGTGCTCATGGAAAAAATTGGCATAGAATCTATATGGATAATCTTTAGAAATTTGATAAACCTTGTTCTTGTTTTCTCTTTGGTCGCGATTGGTATAAGTATGATTTTGAGGATAACTTCTTTTGGGAATACTGGAAAACTTGTTCAACTGCTCATAGCGGCGACCTTAATCAACTTCAGTTTGTTTTTTGCAAAAGATGTGATGATTGGGACATCAAACCTTTTTATTAACTCTCTCCAATCATTCACTTTTGCGGAAGCCAACAGCCCCCCTTCTAATACGCCAGGCAGTTCTTCTGCTACACCAGAAGGCTCTTCTTCTAATACACAAAGTGTGGCAGGAAAAATATATACAACAAGTGGTATTGGTAAAATTGAAACCTGTGTTGCAGGAAGATTAAACGATTCAAACAATGATGGGCTTAACTTGGCAAATGCTCTTGAGTTTATGTTGGGTTCAATAATAATCTTCGCTCTTTATGTTCTTCTTGCTACTATGTTTGTTTATGTGGGATTCCATTTTTTGGTAAGGGGGATTTATCTTATAGTACTTGCCATAGCGTCGCCTGTTGGGTTTATATGGTTTATTCCCAAACTTAGAGATTTTGCGGCAGATTGGTGGAAAAAGATTATAGCTAACGCATTTATCGTTCCGATGTTGTTTTTGGTTATGATAATTTCAATAAAAATAATGGGGACAACTGGCAGCGATGTTGCGCAAGCGTGCACAGCTGCTGCTCGAGATACTACAAACAATGTATTGAGTCCTATTGATTATTTTAAAGCCATTACATCAATGATGTTGACTATTGCGCTTGGTTTGGGATTTTTCATAATAGCGAAAAAGAAAATAGTGGAGAATATAGACTCAGGCTTGGCAAATGCTCTCGCTACTCCTTTGAAGGCAGCAGGTGGCAAACTTAGGGGTCTTGCTGGAAGTGCTATTAGCAGTGTTGGAGGAGGAACTCTTGGTCTTGCTGGAAAGGGTGCCAATGTTGCTGGAAAGGGCGTTGGAAAGAGCATTGGTCTCGCTGGAAAGGGGATTGGTCTCACCGGAAAGGGTGTTAGTGGTGTTGGAGGCCTAACGGAGTCTCTTGGTAGAAAGGTTCTTGGTGCTGGTGTTGTTGGAGGGGCTGTTGGTGGTGCCTTGATAGCTGCTGGAAAGACAGGGAAGGTTGCTGGAAAGGGAGTTGAGCTTGCCGGAAAGGGAGTTGGGCGCGTTGGAAAGGGGGTTGAGAAAACTACAGAGGTGGTTGGCGATGTTGGAAAAGAAGTTATAGAGAAACTTAATGTGCCTGTAGTCGAGGGTCTAAAACAACCCATCCCCAATATTCCCCAAGCAGTGAGAAACAGAAAAGCAAAGAGAGCAATAGAAAAAGCAGAAGATAAGCGTCTCGCAGAGCTCATGAAAGATCTTAATGCTGGAAAGATCCGTTTTGGTAGTCGAGACTGGCATGAATTAACAAAATTGCAAGACAGGGTAGCCAAAAGGAATAAGAAATAAGGATGATTAAAGGGTGGTTTAATGCGTGATATAATTTAATTAGATACTATGCAGTTTAAGGTTCCTCAATTTCTTGAAGTTGAAGATAAGGTTGCGGGTGTTCTTACCTTTAAGCAACTGGTTTATGTTGCTGGTTCAGCGGCAATGATATTTTTGGGTGTGTCTTTTCTTGGATTGGTCTGGGGGATACTGGCGACATCTCCGTTTGTTCTTTTGGGTGTTCTTCTTGGTTTTGTGAAATACAACGGTCGCCCGTTTATATTCATCATAGAATCTGGTTTTTATTATTACATATCTAAAAAATTCTATTCGTGGCACAGGGGAGGGGGTGAAGAAGATGTAAATGAAGTTTTGATTCAAAAACTGAAAGCCCCTAAGAAATTTGATAATAGAAAGGTCGGTTCTATCAAATTTACAAATATGACAACTCAACTGGATACAGATATTGTGGATGATAAATAATTGCTTATGCCAACAACTGCTCCTTCAAAAAATTTTGTTCCTATAAAGGAAATAACAGATAACATAATAATAAGAAAAGACGGCACGCTTGTCGGTATTGTTCTTGTGAATTCTATAAACTTTGCTTTGAAGTCGCAAGATGAGAGAGCGGCTATTCTTTTTGAATTTCAAAATATGTTAAACTCGCTTGGTTTCAGTGTGCAGATACTCATCCAGTCGCGCAGAGAAAACATTGCACCATACATACAAAAGTTGAAGGGTATAAGAAAGGAGCAGAAAAATACACTTCTACAACTTCAGACACAGGAGTATATAAAATTTATACAAGAATTCACAAAAAAGACGGACATAATGTCAAAAAACTTTTTTATAGTAGTTACTTACAAACCTTTGGTAACTAAAAAGAGTTCTGGGTTCTCTCTTCCTTTTTTCTCCTCTCCAAAAAAGAAAAAGTCTGAGGCTTCTATTTCTCAAGAAAACCACGCTCAGCTTGAGCAGAGGGTGGAGGTGGTGAGGCAGAGTCTTTCCAGAATAGGATTGAAAACGGTTCAGTTGGGGCAAGAGGCGCTCATAGACCTTATTTACCAGACACTTAATCCTTATGGTTCTTAATATATAGTATGGCAAACGAAGAATTAAAATACGGAGTTCCTGAAAAATTTTACGAGAATAAGGCGTTGGGAATTGTTGATTTGGTTGCTCCTCCTGCGCTAAAGATAGCTTCAAGGAGTGTGTCTTTGGGTAGGCGACTTGCAAGGACATTTTTTGTAATATCGTATCCCAGTTTTTTGAGTGAAAACTGGTTCGCTCCGATAATTAACCTTGATAAAGAGTTTGATATTTCCCTGTTTATACACCCCATTGATACAGAAAAAGCGCTTAGAAAATTCAGAAGGAAGGTCGCTGAGGTCCAAAGCCAGATATTAGAACGAGAGACAAAGGGGCTTATCCGCGACCCAAAATTAGACACTGCTTATCAGGATCTTGAGCGTTTGAGGACACTGCTCCAGCAGGCACAGGAGCGGTTGTTTGATGCGGGGTTGTATATAACGGTATATGGAAAAACTGAAGAAGATCTTGATAGGTCAAGCAGTGAGATAGAGTCCTTCCTTGAATCAAGGATAATATACATAAAGCCAGCAACCTTCCAACAGGAGCAGGGTTTCAAAAGTATGATTCCTGTCGGAGACGATCTTCTTTCAATACATACAAAACTTAATTCAGAGCCATTATCAAGTTTCTTTCCTTTTGTTTCATCCAACCTCTCACACGATGACGGGATTTTGTTTGGGATAAACAGACACAACTCTTCTCTGATTCTTTTTGATAGGTTTTCACTTCCAAACTACAACTCTGTTACATTTGCAAAGTCAGGTGGTGGTAAATCATACGCAATGAAATTAGAAATTTTGCGTTCGCTTATGGTTGGTGTTGATGTGATTGTTATAGATCCTGAAAGGGAATTTGAATATCTTGCAAAAGCGGTTGATGGAAGATATTTTAATATTTCTCTTAACTCAGAGCACCACATCAATCCTTTTGATCTGCCTGCTGTTTTGCCAGATGAAAGACCATCAGACATTTTGCGTGCAAACATAATAAACCTTTTGGGGTTGTTTAAGATAATGCTTGGCGGACTTTCTGCAGAAGAGGATGCGATTCTTGATCAAGCAATTACTGAAACATATGCGCTTAAAGATATAACTCCAAAATCTGACTTCTCAAAAATATCACCGCCACTCATCTCTGACCTTGAATTAGTTCTTGCCGGAATGGATGGCGCAGAGGGGTTGGTTCAACGACTTGCTAAATACACTCGCGGAAGTTGGTCAAGGTTTATAAATCAGCCGACAAATGTAGATATAAATAGAAAGATGATTGTTTTCTCCATAAGAGATATGGAAGACGACCTTAAACCAGCAGCGATGTATATTGTTACACGGTATATATGGAACAGCATAAGAAGGGAGTTGAAAAGACGGCTTTTGGTTGTTGATGAGGCGTGGGTTATGATGAAATCAGAAGATACTGCATCATTTTTATACGGACTTGTTAAAAGGGGAAGGAAGTATTATCTTGGTGTCGCCACAATAACTCAAGATGTTGAGGACTTTTTGGGTTCTAAGTATGGTGGACCAATACTCACAAACTCTTCTCTTCAGTTGTTGTTGAGACAATCAACCGCGTCTATTGATGTTGTTCAAGAGACATTTAATCTGACAGAGGCTGAAAAATTTCTTTTATTGCAGGCAAATGTGGGTGAAGGAATATTTATAGCTGGGCTGAAACGGGCAGCGATTAAGATAATATCTTCATATACAGAGCATCAAATAATAACCTCAGATCCTTCGCAGATTCTATCAATAAAGCGGGGGCAGGACGAATTAAACAATGAGGGTGGGGAAAGCAAGATAATTTAGGAATAATTATCTATTGTTCTGCTTTTGTTCTATATAATGGTATTAATGCGATATTTATTGTTTTCTTTTGCTTTGGTATTTGCTGTTTTGTTGTTTTCAGCAGAACAGGTTGCTGTGGCGCAAATTCCGGTGGTAGACACACTGAGAAACACACGGACACCATTCCAACAAGCAGGTCCGAGTAAATGTCTGGCTTCTTCTCTTGTTCCTTTGTCTGTAATAGGCTCTCATCCAAAACCTTTTGAGGATTTTGCGGTGTCTGCGAGAGTGGGTGGAAACATTGATGCGTTAGATGTTGTTTGGAAGGTTAATAATAGAGAAGTTGAAATAGATGACAAAAGTGAGATAACAATAAAAGCAGGAGACTTTGGCCAAGCGATAGATGTCGTGTTTGAGGCAAGGTCTGGTGGATGTTTGAGATATAGCGGAAAAACATCTGTCCTTCCTGCGAACATAGAGATTGTGTGGGAAGCACTTACATCAACCACGCCTTTATATTACGGACGCCCTCTTCCGCCAAAAAACAGTTCGGTAAAAGCGACTTTGATAATAAGAGCGGTAAACAGAGAGGGTAATAATATGAGTGCTTCTGATTTTGATATCAAATGGATAGTTAATAATAGAGAGGTTACAAGGGCAAGAGGTGGGGACTCATTTACTTTCAGATTATTAAACAACACAAGCGAACAGGACATAAGGGCAATAATTTCTTCAGACAAAATTGGTTTGTTTGTTACAAAGTCAATTGTGTTTCCTTCTTTTTTCTCCATTGATCCAAAAGTTCTTTTATACAAGCAAGATCCCATTGAAGGAACATTAACCAACAGAATCCTAAGTGATGTAGATGTTGAAGAAGATCTTAATATTATTGCGATTCCTTATTTCTTTGATGAAACCAAACAAATTTCTTTTTCATGGACGCTTGATGGCGATAGTATAGGTAATGTAGATAATCTTTCTAAAATAACTCTCCGCCCTTCCAGTTCAAACAATGAAAAAAGTGTGGCGAAATTAAAAGTTGATGCGGTGAGTGTGGGAAGTATTGAGGGCGCTTCTTCAACTTCAGATATAAATGTTAGATATTAATATGAAAAATATAAAGAAAATATACTTGTCCATTTGGTTGCTGATAATTTTTTTACTTGCCACACCAACCGTTGCGCAAAACAGAATTATAGTAAATCTAAGGGGTGGTAATGAGATTGTGGATAGCGGCGGTGATGCAAGGCAATTTGTGGGAGATCTCTATGAGTTTTTGATAATTGTCGGTGGAATACTTGCTGTTATTATGTTTTCTTTTGGTGCTTTTATTTATATATTTTCTGAGGCAATACCCAAAAAGGTGGATGGGAAGGAATATATGGTTTATTCCATTCTTGGCGTTGTGGTAATTCTTTCATCATATCTCATATTCCAAACGATATGGGGCACAAATGTCTTAAAGGAAATTGGAATATAAATATGGAATCTGGAAATAAAAAAATTGTCGTGATAGGGAGTGTAATTTTTCTTATGATTGTTTTGGTGGTCGGTTCAGTTCTTTGGTTTCTTTCTGATACCAGTTCAAACATATCTGTGCGAGATAGTGGGGATTCTGGAGAAGTTCCGTTTAGTTTTATAGATGAGATTGAGGATGTGGAGACAGACAATACACAGGATGATTTTTTTAATTCCCAAGTGGTAGAAACCGATGGGGATGTTGACTCTTTTGAGAATATAAACACCCAAAACAACCCATCGGTTAATGAAGGAGGGGCAGATGCGCGAAATGTGGAAACAACCAGTAGAGACATATCGGGTATTTCAAATGCTGTTAAAATATTTCCAAAAGCGGCTGCTGGTTTGAATTTGTTGGATTCAAAAGTTCGTTTGGTTGAGAGGTCATCAGGAAATATATATGAAATAAAATTGGGAAACAAAGAATCTATACACACTCCAAAAAGAATAACCAACGCGAGTATTTTGCGTGTCAGAAACGCGATTGTTTCTGGGGAAGGGGCGGTTGTTCAATATGAGGATATACAGACAGATGAATTGAGGACATTATTCACAACAATAGGAGTAGAAACTGGTGGCTTTTCAAAACTAACAAGAGGGACATTATTACAAAGTGCTCCTTTTATAGGGTGGTCTTCCAAAAATAAAAAAGTTTTTTATATCAATCAAAATGAATCTGGCGTTGAAGGTTTTGTTACAAACACAGGTGGCAGATCACCGGCAAAAGTTTTTGAGTCCTCGTTTCTCTCATGGAGACCAATTGTTGCAGAAGACGGAGCGATTGGTGTTTTGACAGCTCCTTCAAGATTTACAAAAGGATTTTTATATAAGGTTGAAAATAGCGGTAATCTATCTTTAGTAACAGGAGATGTGGACGGGCTTTCTATTGCAAATCCAAAATCTTTTGATAAGTTTGTTATATCTTTTATATCTAACGGTCTGCTTAGGATAAGCCTTGTTGATAACAAATCAAAAAGAGTTGTTCTTTTCAGTTTTCAAACACTTGCTGAAAAATGTGCTATGGGAAACAAGATAATAGTATGTGGCGTTCCCAAAGATTTAGATGGCGATGGTTTTATAGCCTCAGACCTTCCTGATTCTTGGTATAGAGGAGAGGGTGTTTTTGAGGACAGTATTCTCTTTATAAATATGGAAAATGGCGAGATATTCAAGACCATTGACCCCACAAGAGAGGCAGGAGAGGAGGTTGATTTTTATAGGGCGATTGTCACAGATGATGACAAAAAGGTTGTTTTCATAAACAAGAGGGATGAGTCGGTCTGGGTAGCCTTTAATTAGCCTTATTATTGCTGTTTCGCTTCATCACCATTGGTCTAAATATCAGCATTTCCTGCAATATAGAAACAAGGGCAGTTGCGGTCCAGTAGAGGGCAACCGCGCCCGAGAGGTAAAAAGAGGTGATGGCGACCATTGGGGGCAAAATAATAAACATCCATTTTTCCATTTTTTTTCTCATCAAATCCATTTGTTCTGTTGATGCCTTTCTTGGACGAGAAAAAATAGCTTTCAATAAAAAGTATTGTGAGATAAAAGCAAAAACTGCAAGTAACAAACTTTGTGAGGAAAGATCAATGTTGAGTAAAGATCCATTTATAGTTGAAGGAAACTCTACAAAAGAATATAGTAAATCACTTCTTGCGACAAAAATCTCATCTCTAATTATTATAAGAGAAACTGTTATTATAATTGGTATCTGAAGTATTATTGAAAGGATTCCCAAAAACGGATGGAAGTTGTGTTCTTTGAAAAGTTTTTGTATCCTTATAAAAAACTCTTCTTTGTTGTTTTCATATTTTTTCTTTATCTCTTCCATCTTCTTGCTTATCTCTTCCTGGACCTGTTGATTGTGAAACGATATCATCAAAAGTGGAAACAGTATTATTTTTATTATTATAGGTATCACCACCATCGCTATAGCGATATTATCTCCTAATAAAGAAATAATAAATATAATAGAGTTGTATATAGGAGCGTATATTACTGTTGAAAAAAAACCCATAATAATTTAGTTAAGCAACCTTTCTTGTTTCAATAATTTTATCATTGTTTCTTTTATATGTTCTTTGTTATATATAAAAAAAAGACCTGAAAAAGATTTTAGGTTTGGTTTGTTCTTTTCAAGTGCGCCTCTCATTATTCTTTTCATTCTATTTCTATCTGTTGCAAGCTTCTCCACCTTTTTGCTTATTGAAAAAGACACATACACAGTTTCTGTTCTTCCCTTGGTGTATACAAACTTCATATTCTTTTCAATATAAGATTTCTTACCAACAGACATTACCTTTTTTACACCATCCCTGTCAAGCGACTTTATTTCTAAAACCATAACCTAAACTGTTATGCGAGTGCGTTTTTTCATTCGCCTTCTTTTTAGTATGGCTTGACCTCCTTTGGTTTTTGACCTATTCAAAAAACCGTGTGTCTTTAAGCGTTTTCTCTTTTTTGGACTATAAGTAGTTGACATAATAAAGCAACACCAATCAGTATACATTTTATGGGAGTTTGTTGCAACCCACAACCTTTGCACTTTTTTTACACTTTTGCAGGGGTTGAAAAAATCAACAACAAATGAGAAAGTGGTCTTACATTTACAAATTTATTCAGATAAGTTACTATATAAAACAATATGAGGAACAACATCTCTTCTTACAACACAAAAAAGGTCGAAACAGAAGGAGTTATAAATGCAGCAACCTTGTGGGAGGGGGTTCTTGATAACATAAAGACAAGTGTTCAAGACACCACATTTGCGACTTGGTTCAAGGGGACACACATCATTAAATTTAAGGATGGAGTTGTCCACATAGGAGTCCAAAATGAATTCACAAGAAGTTGGCTCAACCAAAAACACTACAGACTTATTTTGAAAGAGCTAAGAGACAAGGTTGAAAGCGTGAGAGCGATTAAGTTTGTTGTATCAACAAATATAAAATCTTTGGCAAACAGAGAGAGAAAAATAAATGTGAAAAACAATACTAACAAATCCGGAGATCTTGCTCTTGAAAGATATCAAATAGACAGAGAAGACAACTTAAACCCAAGGTATACTTTTGATACCTTTGTTGTTGCTCCGTTCAATGAGATAGCAAGCACTGCCGCAGAAGCTGTTGTAAACAAACCTGGCATGACATACAATCCGTTTTTTGTGTACGGTCCTGCCGGTGTTGGAAAGACACACTTGCTACAAGCAATAGGAAACAAATTAAAATCACTGAACACAAACTTACGCGGATATTATGTAACATCAGAAATGTTTTGTTCTGATTTTCTTAACTCCATAAAAAGAGGGGACATAGGAAGGTTTGTTGGAAAATTTGAAAAGTATGATTTTTTGATTTTTGATGACACGCAATTCTTAATGAACAAAGAAAAAACTATGGAAGCGCTATTCAATGTTTTTAACCGACTTCACCAATCAAACAAACAAATGGTTCTTTCCTCAGATGTTCATCCAGCAGATTTGAATGGGGCAGAGGAAAGGCTAAAGTCCCGATTCTGCTCTGGCATAACTCTTGGATTAAATGCACCTGATTTTGAGTCAAGATGTATGATAATAAAGGAGAAAATGAGAGAAAGGGGTCTGTCATTGCAGGAAAGCACTGTTGAGCTTATAGCAAAAGATGTTGAGGCAAGTGTAAGGGAGTTGGAGGGAATTATGAATCTGATACTCATACACATGGAGATGAAAAATGGGGATTTGAGTGTTGAAAACATAAGAACCCTTGTAAAACAGTTCATAAGACCTAAAAAGGCGGTGTCTATGCAGGAAGTTATAAGAAAAGTCTGTAATTTTTACGACATAAAAGAAGAAACCGTTATGTCATCAATGAGAAGCCGTAAGATCGTCCAAGCAAGACAATTAATTATGTATATTCTCAGAGAGTATGCAAACATTCCTTTCTCAACCATAGGTCAATATCTAAAAAGGGATCACACAACAGTTATACACTCTTGTGAAAAAATTAAAAAAGAGCTAACCAAAAACAAAGTTTTGGCGGAAGACTTCAGACAGTTACGCGGAATATTAAATATGTAAAACCATAGCAAACTCTGTTAATATCATGTTAAATACCTTGCAACAATCCACACATCAAACCACACTTAAGGGATATGTAAAATTAATTAAGGTTGGAGCAAGGTTCATTAAGAAACATATCAACAGAAATATTCTTAAAATATTCAACAATATAAAAGAATTAGTTTGTATTCCACAGTTTGAAGACAATAATAAAAGATATAATAATTATATATAATAAATATATGAAATTTGAATTGACAGCAGAAGATTTTTTCAAATGTGTATCCTTGGCTGATAGGGTGAGTAAAAAAAGGTCTATAGCAACAAACAACCTTGTCCATTCAATTCACATTGAGGCGAAAGAAGATGTGATAATTCTCAAGGCAATGAATAATATGGGAATATCAATAACTCAGCCCGCGACTGTCTTTAAGGACGGATCTGTTCTTTTGCCGGGCAGCATACTTCACGGCTTTGTTTCAAACATATCGCCAGAAGCCGTATTGAGCATTGAGAAAAAGGGTTCTATGCTAAGCATAAGCACATCACACAATGAGGCGGAGATAGAGCTTTTCAAGGAGGAAGAGTTTCCTTCTTTTCCAGAAATAGAAAACACAACCACATTTGAGGTTCTAAAAGAGGTTCTTCTTCAGGGAATAGAAAATGTGTCCCACATTGCATCACCGATTCTCTCCAAACCAGAACTTGCGACACTTCACATATACACAAAAGACGACATACTTCATTTTGTCGCAGGTGATAGATCTCGGATGGCGGAAAAAAAGATGCTTAACACAAAAATTGAAAATGATGTATATATTTTGTTGCCTATTGAAAATGTTCCAGATGTATATTATCTTTTGAAATCTGTCTACAAGCCGGTAAAAGTTTCTTTCAATGAGCAATATGTTTCATTTGAATCAGATGGCATATATTTCTTCTCGCGCTTGATAGATGGGTCTTTTCCTAAATATCTTGACCTCATACCAAAAAGTTCGGTGTCTGAGGTAAAATTGATAAAGAATGATTTGCTTTCATTTTTTAAGAAAGCGCCATATTTTTCAGATAAATTTAACAGAATGAGAATAGAGGCAGATTCTGAAAAAAAGACATGTGTTTGCACAATTGAGAATAGCGGTGTCGGAAGGACAAGAGAGATAATCCCGTCAGATGTAATAGGGGAGTCGTTTTCAGCAAAATTTGATTACCAATACATATATGACCCGCTACAGTCCATAACATCCAATCACCTTAAAATAATATTTTATGGACTCGGAAAACCAGCGGTGATGAAAGACACCAACGATGACTCCTTCACTTATATAGTTGCGCCAATAATAGATTAAATTATATTTATTTCAACTTCCTCTGTTGTGGAGTTAAACACGGAATCGCGTGCAATAACCTTTATCACATTTTTTCCATCTTTTGAGTGTGGTGTTTGGTTTGGTATAAATTTGAAAAAGGGTATTGATCCAAGAACACCAAGAAGGTTGTCATTCAAATAAACCTCATAAGACTTTATCCTGTATTTTCCATTTGAAGAAAATGATATTGTTATTTCGTCTGATTCTTTATAAATACCACCTTCAACTGGTCTAACTATTTTTACTTCTGGAAAGTTTGATGGTATGTGTATATTATCCTCATAATTTGGTTTTGTTGGAAAATCATTCTCCGACACATTTCTCCTTACCCACTCGCCAACACTGTGCTCCCAGAGATGATATTGCGGTGTTGTGCTTGGAACTTCGGGAACACTACCTCTTGGGTCATCTTTATCAATCCAATGCAGTATTGAATGAGGATCAAATGTGTGACCCAACTTCCTTGTTTCTTCCGGCGTGTGTTCTGTCGCAAGACCTTTTGATATTGTGTCTATCTCAAATTCTTCATTTCCTATCCACACACCATTAAGAACAGGATTCGCGTTTTTTGTATCAACAAATGGTGGGGCAAACCTATCACCCTCATCTCCATGTTCTCTAAGTGCTATTTTTACAATCTCATTCCACATTGGCGCAACAATAAAGCCCGCAACTTTTTTAACCATCGGAGAGTTGTCGTTGTTTCCAGCCCAAACACCAACGGCAACATTTGGTGAATATCCAACAATCCACGCATCCCTATAGTCATTTGTAGTTCCTGTTTTTACAGCAACATCATGCCCTTCTATGCGTAGGAAAGAATGTTCGCCAAACGCCGGAGCCCTTGCCTCATTGTTCTCCAAAATCTCATTTACCATCCTTGCAACATTTGCATCAAGGACCTTGTCTTCTTTAAGATCAACCACTTCAACATTTCCCCCAGATTTTTTGTTTATTGACAATATGGAGCGGTAGGGAACAAAAACACCCTCCCTTCCAAATGTTGCATAGGAATTAACAACATCAACCAACCTGACCTCACCGCCACCCAAAACAAGAGTAAGCCCATATCTTAATGGATCTGTGAGAGTTGATATTCCCATATTTTGAGCAAGGTTGAATGTTTCATTAAGACCCGCGAGGAAAAGTGTTTTTACAGATGGAACATTTATGGATTGTGCGAGGGCATCTCTCATTTTTACAGGACCTCTGAATACATTATCGTAATTTTGCGGAGAGTAACACACATCATCCGTTTCAAAATTATCTGGCTCACAGGACTCATGAAACTGGGTTGGAACATCAAATACAACCGTGTTTGGAGTGAAACCTTTATTAAACGCAGCAGCATAAGCAAACGGCTTGAAAACAGAACCTGGCTGTCTAAGAGAAGTTGTAACATTAACCCGACCATCAATATCAGGATCAAAATAATCTCTTGACCCAACCATCGCCAAAATTTCACCCGTTTTTACATCTGTTACAATAACACCAGCATTTTCTGCGTTGAACTTTGTTTCATTTTCAAGTGCCCCCTTTCTCACAATCTCTTCCAACTGTCTCTGAAGATTATAATCAAGAGTCGTTGTAACGCTTAATCCCTCTGATGCAGGGTCATTAATTTTATACCTTTGTGATAGCGCATCTTTTACAAAAAACACAAAATGAGGGGCTTTAATGTTTGTCTCTATCCTATCCCTAAACACAACTTCCTCAGCAAGTGCTAAACTGTATTCCTCTTCATCAATCATACCCAAATCAAACATCCTTCTCAAAACAAGATTTTTTCTTTCTTCAAGGGCATCAACATTTTCTCCATATGGAGAATAAAAAGATGGTGCTTTTGGAAGAGAGGCGATATATGCCGCTTCTGCAAGCGACAAGTCCGCAGGATCTTTATTGAAAAAAACTTGGCTTGCTTCTCCAACACCATACACAGTTCCTCCGTATGGAATCTCATTTAGGTAAAGCCCCAATATCTCTTCTTTTGTAAGCACCCCCTCTATTTTTATAGACAAAACCCACTCTTTAAGTTTTCTGGAAATTGATTTATCAAAAGTCAACAGCGTGTTCTTTACAAGCTGTTGTGTAATTGTTGACCCTCCCTGTTCAAAGCCGAGAGAAAATATATTGGTAAGCGTCGCCCTCACTATAGAGAGAGGTCTTAAACCAAAGTGGTCATAAAACTTGCCGTCCTCAATCGCGACCGTGGCGTTTTTTACATGTCTTGAAATGTCGTGAAGGGGAACAAACTGCCGTTTTTTATCTCCCACAAAATCAAACAAGACAACCTGCCCTGTGCGGTCAAGTATTTTTGTTGATTGCTCTATTCTCCTTTCTCCAAAAGAGGAAAGATCTGGAATAGGCAAAAGAGCGGTCCATATTATAAGTATGCCCGCCAATAGAAAAAATAATGAAATGCCAGTAGTGACAGCTATAATGACACCCTTTGAAACAAAACGCCTCATATTTGCTATAATAACACACAAGGTAGATTTATAAAAACCTATTGATATGTGGTTCAAAAAGACAAAGGCAAAATCAATTTCATCTGAAAAAATCAAGGAAATACTTTCCAGAGGGGTAGAAGAAGTTATTGATAAAAAATTCATAGAAAGTTCGCTAAAGGACGGGAAAAAGTTGCGTATAAAGCTTGGCATAGATCCAACATCTGACTCACTTCATTTGGGCTCTCTTGTGCTCCTTATGAAACTCCGTGATTTTGAGGAGGCAGGACACACGCCAGTCGTCATAATAGGCGACTTCACGGCTCGCATAGGGGACACATCAGACAAAGATTCAGAGCGCCCATCCCTTGAGAAAAAGTTGGTTGAGAAAAATATGAAGAATTATGCGACCCAAATAAAACGCATATTAAAATCGTCTGAGGTTGAGATCTTATACAATTCAAATTGGCTTAACAATCTTAAATACGAAGAAGTGATATCACACGCCGGCATGTTTTCTGTGTCCGACTTTATAGCAAGAGATAATATAGCACGGCGACTCAAAGCAGGGAATAGAGTTTCATTAAAAGAAGTTCTTTACCCTCTTATGCAAGGGTATGACAGTTTGGTTGTGAATGCAGATGTTGAGTTGGGTGGAACAGATCAAAGGTTTAATATAATTGCAGGACGAACAATACAAAAAAACAACAACAAAAAACCACAATCAGTTGTTTTGACACCAATACTGTCTGGACTGGACGGCAAAAAGATGAGTAAAAGTTTTGGCAATACCATATCCCTTGATTCTTCTCCACAGGAAATATATGGAGGAATAATGTCTGTTAATGATGAATATGTTTTTGAATACTTTAAATTACTCACACGACTACAGCAAAATGTTATTGATAGGTTAAAAAGCAGAACACCCCTTGAAGCAAAAAAATCTCTTGCAAAAGAAGTGGTTTCAATCTTGCATGGCGATGAAGAGGCAGAGAAATCTGAAAAGTATTTTGAAGATGTTTTTCAAGAAAAAAAGAATATATCTGACTATGCAGAAGATATAGAGGTATCATCGGGAAAAAACCTTGTTGAGATTGCAGAAACACTTAATCTCTCAAGAGCAGAGATGAAGCGTTTGGTAAGAAGTGGCGCAATAAAGACAGAGCGAGGCGACAGCATAAAAGATGAGATATACACACCAAAGGACAATGAAATTATATTGATAGGAAAAAGAAGGATAGTGAGAGTAAAATATAAATAAAAAAAAAGAGTTTCGCTAAGTGGAGTGTGGAGCAATCCTGCGAAACTCTCAAGTGCCCAAGAAAGAAGAATCCAAAAAGAACTTGGGCAGTCTCTCATTTAGGAGATGAGCAATTTTATTGTATCATCTGTTTGAAATTTTGCAAGGTCTTTTCTCAACTTCCTCCTTTGGCGAGTAGCCCAGAGATAGATACAGCAACTGCATCATATTCATCGTCCTTTTTGCCTTTTGGTAGTGTTGGGATGAGCAGAGAGACCATTTTATAAATTTGCTGTTTCTCTGCCGAGCCGTCCCCACACACCATGGACTTTATCTCTTTTGGAGTGAATTGTAACACCTTTAATTTTTTATCTTCTGTTGTATAAAGCAGGGCACCCCTTACCTCAGCAACCTGCATGGCAGTTTTTTTGTTTTTCGCGACAAATAAAAGTTCAATCGCACAAAAATCAGGTTTATACTTTTCTATCAGTTTTTTATAACGGTCTGTTATCTCCCACAACCTTTTTTCAAAATTATCTTTTGAGTTTGTTTCCGCACACTCAGAATGAATTAACTTGAACTTTCCACCACTTTCTTCGACAAGCGCGAACCCAGCTCTGTCATATCCAGGATCAACACCAAGAACTATCATTTTGAAGCGTTTGTTATAACTTTCTCAACATCATCATGTTCTTCCAAAGCACTGACAAGTTTTTCCAAAGGGGACATATCGGACTCACTCAATTTGATTGGCGACTTTGGAATCCACTCACCGCCCTCATTACTGAACGACCATTTTACAGCGCCGGGCTGTGCAAATGAACCGCCACATTTTGATGTTAAGTGTCTGAGTTCTGCGACCGTCCTGTTTTTATTATCTGTTACCGCTTGAACCATTATTCCCACACCACTTGGTCCGTATATCTCATACAAAACACTTTCACCGCCTGCTTTAGATGAACTACCTTTTGCAATCGCCCTTTCTATGTTTTCTGAAGGCATGTTCTCTGACTTTGCGTTTTCAATCGCAACTTTAAGCGCAGGGGAAGAACGATCACCTCCTGCTTTTTTAGACTCAGCGGCAATTATTGCGGCATGCTTGGAAAAAATTTTACTTTTCTTAGCGTCTGTAACCGCCTTTTTGTGTTTGACTTTTGACCATTTATTATGACCGGACATAATTTATTATTCTAAACTTTTTAAATGTTTAACGCC
>JAPPQH010000005.1 GCA_028817035.1 Candidatus Campbellbacteria bacterium
TTGCCGAGCCTGCGAGGCAAGTCAAGCGAGTGGCGAAGCCACGAGCGATAATAAATAGAAGCGAACGAAGTGAGCGACTGAGCCACCTGTCGGGATCGAACCGACGACCTTTGCGTTACGAGTGCAATGCTCTACCAACTGAGCTAAGGTGGCAGGTTTTTAATATTATAAATCTTTTTTATTAATCTTTCTTTAGGGCTTTTTGTTTGTTTCGCTCTGCCTTCCAACCAGTCAAATTCGCAAAAAGCTGTATGAGCGTGGCAAGTCCTGCGAGCGCCGCCACATAAAGTAGAAAGGTTGTGAAAGGCGTGAGGTAAAACAAAACCACCGAGACAAGTGTCATCCAAATACCAGCGCACCACGGACAAGAAACTATGTCAGACAAGAGTGTCCATAAACCACCCTTACCGCTGTTTGTGATTATGGAGTTTCTATAAACAGATGTTATGGAGTCATATACAAAAAGCCTTGTGAGTCTGAATGACCCCAAAATTATAATCACCGTTTCAAACAGCGTTGGAGAATACCAAGAGCCGTTTATAGTAACGAGATAAAAAACTATATACGATACGAGTATAAAAACAATGAAAAAAACAAGCGACCACCATCCGTATTTTGAGTCTCTTTTCATACTTTCAATATATGAGAGTTATCAAATTTTGTCAATGTCAAAGAAATCACCCGTCCGAGAGGCTCGGACGGGTGTATGTGCTAAGCAACGAGTTGTTACTCAACAAGGGAAACGGGAACGGAGAGTATGCCTTCAAGAACTTTGCCATCTATGGAGCAGTTGGAGTATTCGACATCATTTTCAAGTGCCACAAACTCAACAACGCCATTCATGTAGATTTCGATTTCCTTGATTCCAGAAGCAATCATCCTTGGGACGATATCATTGGTACTACCACCAAGGACTCCATATCCTCCTAAGCCCTTCTTTTCCCAGCATTTGTTGTCGATGAGGTTCTTCAGCTCCTTTGCTTGGTTTTCAAAACCATTCTCTTTGCCGATACGACCTCCATTTTTGTGTACAGAAGTGCAGCAGTCAGCATCCGTTATGACTACCTGACCATTTGCGTGGAACCAACAACCCATGTATCCTTCCTTCAAGAGCAGTTCCGCCAAGCGATATGCTTCTTCCAGCATTTCTTCTTCAGACAAAGGGTTTTTCTTCCATTTCCCAGCCATCAGAAGTTTGTGGATTTTCTTCATCTTGGCTCTGTTTTTTCTTTCGCTCTCTGCCTCTTTGTACATAGCCTCAGTCGGGTCCACTCCATGCTTCTTGCAAAAGGCGATTATCTCGGATTCTTCCATCTTAACAATCGGCAAGGTTTTCAGCGGAATGATTTCCACTTCATCCGACTCAGAACCCTCGCTGATGGCAGCATGCCCAAAGTGTGTTTTTGTGTCTTCCTTGCCACTACCCTCAATGACTTGCTTGTTGGTTTTGTTGGACTGGTCTACCGAATCAGAGGGTGTAGAAAACATGACCTGTATGGACAGTTGCTTTTTGTGCCATTCAGAATCCTTATCCGTAAGATACCGTTTGACGACATCCCCTCCGTGACCATGCTTTTTGAAGAAAGCACTGAGTTGTTCTTGTGTCATCTTGATTGTTCCTGGTGCAGAACATAACATCATAACAAACACCTCCTTTTTTCTAAGAACAATTCCTCTGAACAATTCAAAGGATTCCAACCTCATTATACCAAAAAATTTCCAGAAGTAAACAAGCAAAGACCCCGCGGAGAACGGGGTCTTTGCTTTTTAACGCGCGTTTGTTTTGGGGAGAAACCAAGGTGGCCACACATGGCTCCTCCTCTTCCCTATCTTTCTTGTTTATTTAACAAGAAAGTATTCTTGCGCTGCTCGGTCAATTAATTCGTTTAATCTCTCAAGCAGACTTTTGTTTTCGCTAAGTCCAACTCGCCTTACTCCTCCGCCCACGATCTTTTTAGACCGAGTTGTAGAGCTTGTTTTACTTTTGCGTTTGTTTTTGACTTTTTCGTCTGCGGAAGAATCACCGAAGTGTTTCTTGTACACTTTGTCAAAGTGTTTTGCAGATATAGGACCGAATACTCCTGTTGAAGGAATACCGAACCTTTTTTGACATTTGACTAATGCTCTCTTTGTGAGTGGACCAAAGTATGTGGTTTCCTCACCTTCTGAGCCGTATCCTTCCTCTGCAACCGTACAACCTTCAATGTTGAGTAGTTGCTGTAGAAGTTTGACATCTTCGCCATAGACACCTTCAAGCAAGCAACGATCAAATACTTCTGAGTGTGGGAATTCATCCCTAACTACTGGGGTAGATGGTCTGCTTGGTGTAAGTGGTCTTGGTTTAACGACTTGAGGGGGAACTACTGGTGCTACAGGAGTTGAATAATCCATGCGAGGTGCACAAATCCAGTTGAATGGATTTGGTACATCTTCTTGCACACAGTCGTGTCCTCTTCCGCCTCCGCCTCGTCTGGTTGGTCTCCTATCATCACCTCCTCCTGTGACTATTCCGACATTAATTCCTGGAGTAGATGTTGTAGGATTTGGATCTGGATTTGGGTTTGGGTTTGGGTTAGGATTTGGGTTGGGATTTGGGTTTGGCGTAACTCCGCCTCCGCCGCCTCCGCCGCCGCCTCCACCTCCGCCACCTCCACCTCCTCCGGTAGAAGCTTGGATTGTGCTTGTGACTGGCGTTGAGACATTGTTTGCAGCTGAGTTGTCAGTTGCTCTGGCACAGATTTGTTGTTCTGACGATGTTCTTGTAACAGTAACAGTTGCAGTCCTTGTGGTACTTGCTGAAGTGCCTGAAAGACCTGAAACTGCTGTGTAACCTGTTGTTCCACAACTTGCTGATGAAGCAATAACTTTGTACTCTGCTGACAAAACACCGCTTGTATCTGTTGCAGTAATCGCTACGCTTGCCTGAGTATTACTTGGCAATGTAACAATTAATCCAACTTGTGGTGCGTCAGTGTCTGCTGTGCCTCCGCCTCCACCTGAAGTAGAAGCTTGGATTGTGCTTGTGACTGGCGTTGAGACATTGTTTGCAGCTGAGTTGTCAGTTGCTCTGGCACAGATTTGTTGTTCTGACGATGTTCTTGTAACAGTAACAGTTGCAGTCCTTGTGGTACTTGCTGAAGTGCCTGAAAGACCTGAAACTGCTGTGTAACCTGTTGTTCCACAACTTGCTGATGAAGCAATAACTTTGTACTCTGCTGACAAAACACCGCTTGTATCTGTTGCAGTAATCGCTACGCTTGCCTGAGTATTACTTGGCAATGTAACAATTAATCCAACTTGTGGTGCGTCAGTGTCTCCACCTGTTCTCGCAGGAACGGGAATGTCGTCAATAGCAGGGTTACCTGCTGCATCAATAGACCTCAAACAAATTTTGCTTATTTGAGCTTGCTGATTAACATCCACCCTTCCAGTTCTTACAGATGTCCCTCTACGAGTTCGGGAATCGTAATTACCAGATAGAGTTATGTCCTGATTGTATGCTAATGAACTTGCAGATGGACATGCCTGACCTTGCGAATTCACTATTGTGTATTTCGCATCTCTGATACCAAATCCGTTGGTATCTGTTACCGTAAATGCCAATCTGGACACACCCGGTGACGGTGATGGAAGTGGGGTGTTATATCCGCCAATTACTGGAGGAGTTGTATCAATTCCTCCCAGTCTTCCTGAGGTCACCCTGTAGTACACATTTCCAGAGTCAGCGGTAAGTCTAAGACAAAAATGCTTGTTGTTGTCATTCTCGCTGTCCTGATGAAGTGTATCAATCTGAGTCTCTCCACCTGACAATGTTGTAACCACTACTCCTACAAATGAGCTGGTTGAGCTACACTGTGAAGTGCTACTAACCAAAGTATAGCCTGCACTGGTTATCCTTTCAGAAAACTCTCCACTATTAATTGTAATCCTAGTCCTGGCTCTTGTACGAGGTGTCTGCGGAAGAACGATGTTTATAACAGTAGCATGTGTTCCACCGTGAATTCTCTGAGAAGGTGGTAATTGAGCAGGTTGTGCTTGCGGAACTGCTGGCTGTTGCTGTGGCTGTTGAACCTGTTGTGCTTGTGGAACTGCTGGCTGTTGAGTAGCAGATGGTGACTGGCTCAATTGAGCAGGCACTTCTGGTGTTTCTTCAGCTGGTTGTTCAGTTTCCTCTGCTGGTTGTTCAGTCTTTTCAGCAACTTTTTCAGTTTCCTCTGCTGGCTGTTCTGCTGGCTGTTCTGTCTCTTCAACCGCCTCTTCGGCTGGCTGTTCAGTTTCCTCTTGATTTACTTGTTCGTTTTCAACGATGTCGTCCGCCTCATCTTCTTGTTCAGTTACACCTTGTGGTGCGTCCTGATTTTCAAGAGAATCCGCATCGTCGTTGTCAATATTAGGTTGTTGATTTGTTTGAGCACGATCGTCCACGCTTCCCACCACAGTCTCTTTTTCTTCAGTTTTTGTTTCTTTAACTTCTGAATTAGGTGCGAGAGGAGCGGGACTTTGTGCCAATGATGGCACGGCTATTGTGAGTGCAATTAATATACCCACAAAAGCAATTGTCGCGCTCTTTAAATTTGCGCTCATAGTAATAATAACTTTGTTTTTCTTAATTGTTAGACAATAAGACAGTGAAAATATAGAACTGTCTTTGAGATCCAATATAAGATCGTAGAATCTCTAAGAAAGACCATTTGGTAAGAACAATAGAAAAAACAAGGTTATTAATTACCTTATTTATGTAAAAGAACAGTGTATCTATATGTTATCATTATTTCATAAAAAAGTCAATAGCCACAGCAAATAGGGCTATTTTTTGGAGGCAGCAGCCCTTATAAAGCCAACAAACAAAGGGTGTGGGTTGATTGGTCTTGCAAGGAATTCTGGGTGATATTGTGTGCCGACAAAAAATGGGTGTATATTTTGATCAAGCGAAAACGCCTCAACGGTGGATTTGTCAGGGGAATACGCAGACATTATGAGCCCTTTATTTTCAAAACGCTTTATATAAGCATTGTTAAATTCATATCTGTGTCTATGTCTTTCAGAGACATATTGCTTTTTGTATAATTTTCTTAAAAGTGTTTTGTCCTTTACATGCATCTTATACGCGCCAAGACGCATGGTTCCGCCATAGTTTTTGTTTTTGATGTTGGACTTCTGTTCCTTCATCGCGTGTATCACTTTATCCCTTGCTTTTTCATTTAACTCCTCTGAAGTCGCGTTTCTGATTCCCAAAACATTGCGTGCAAACTCAATCGCAGCAATCTGCATACCATAACATATTCCAAAATATGGTATTTTATTTTCTCTCGCGTGTTTTATAATTTTTAACTTCCCTTTGACACCGCTATTACCAAAACCGCCAGGAACCAAAATACCATCATAAGAAGAAATCTGTTTTATCACACTGTTGTGATTCGCGCGCTCAAGATATTTTGAATTAAACCAATCAATTTCCACCTTGACACCAACCGCCACACCAGATGATTTGAGTGCATCACCTACTGATATGTATGCATCTGTGAATTTCTCAGTGCTTCCCAAATATTTTCCTATCACTGCGATTTTTACTGACTTCTTTCTTCCCTTTTGAGATGAAACAAATTTTTTCCATCGGTTTATTTCTTTATTCTGCCGCTTCCTTTCCAGACCCAGCGTGTCAATAAGAAGATCATCAACTCCCTCTTCCCTTAGGCTCAAAGGAACCTCATAAATACTTTCTAAATTAGGCGCAGAGATTACGATATCTACATCTATATTAGAAGATCTTGCAATTTTTTCCTTGTGTTTTTTATCTAAATCTTTTTCACTACGCGCGATTACCACATCTGGACGGATACCAAAAGTATTCAAATCTCTTATTGCTCTTTGTGTGGGTCGTGTCTTGATATCACCCAAAATGGAAGGCATAGGCGAGTAAGTGACAAGTATAAATGCTACCTCATCAGGATAATTCACCTGAAAAGACTTTGCCGCTTCAAGATATATCTGATTCTGATAGTCCCCTATCGTTCCGCCAATCTCTACAATCTGGATATCCGCCTTAGACTTGGTGGCAGAACGAACTATCCTCTGATATGCCTCATCAACCAAGTGTGGTATCGCCTCAACACACCGACCCTTGTATCCAAACGCCCTTTCTTTTTCAATTACACTTTTGTAAAGCATCCCGCTTGTGAGATAGTCATCATTTGTATAGTTTTTGTTTGTAAATCTCTCATAGTTACCCATATCTTGATCACACTCAAGACCAGAATCAAGAATAAACAACTCTCCGTGCTCAAGCGGATTCATCGTGCCGGCATCCACATTAAGATATGGATCAATCTTCATAAGATTCACCCTATAGCCACGAGAAGACAGCAAAAGACCTACTGATGATGAAGATATGCCCTTACCAATACCAGACATCACCCCGCCAATAACAAAAATATATCTCGTTGTGTTTTTCTTGGGCATAAAATTTTTATTTTATATATTTCCTTACTGCGATTATGCTTGATATACAGCCGACAATCACGCCTATGAGAAGCAATATACCAAATACAAATAATGAGTTTGTTGAGTAATATGAAACCAACCCCTCACCGCCAAAGAAATTTTGTGTTATCGTGTTTGCCCACAATGAGAAAAAGTAAAGCGCAATCATTGCTATAAACGAACCAAACACTCCATACAACAAACCCTCAATTATAAAAGGACCTTGACTATAAAATCTTCCTGTCCCAACCAACCCCATAACCGCAATTTCATCCTTGCTTGAATACACAGTGAGGCGAACAGTAAGATAATTTATAATCAAAGCAACAATAACAAGTATTAAAATTATTACCGTCATAATAAGGTCGCTTGTGTCTATTATGTTTGAAAGTCGCTGTATCACTATCTGATTCTGATCCTCAAAATAATCTATCTTGTCTATCACCGTTTCCTTGTCGTCTGAGAAAAGATCTTTATTTTGTATGCTCTCAGATATGCTTTCATAATAAGTTATGTCTGTAGCGTGGACATGCAACCTTGCGCGAAGCGGATTTACTTCAAGTTCATCAAGCCCCTGCAAAAGTTCAGCATCATCTGCGTGTTTTCGCCTGTATTCTGCAAGTGCCTCATTTTGTGACACATAAGACACATCGCTAACACCATCCAAACCCTCTGTGAAAGCCTTAAAATCATTTATTACCGCCTCTTCAGTTGCTGGGACAAAATAAACCGTAACATCAACCTTCTCCCTCACCCTCTCCAAAGCATCATTAAAAAGCGTATTGCCAAGAAGGGACAAACCCACCACAAAAAGCATCGTCGCCATAACAAAAACTGAGGAAAGCGAGATGAAAGTGTTTCTGAAAAAATTAACAAACCCGTAATGTATTATTCTTTTTATGTTCGTTGAGAATGACATATATCAATTACACGGAGTATTCACCCTTATTATTATCACGGACAACTGAGCCATCTTCAAGTGTTATCACGCGACCGCCAACACTTTTTACAACCCCCTTGTCATGCGAGGTCAGAATTATTGTATGACCAAGTTTGTTTATTTGTTTAAGTATATCAATAACCTCATAAGAGTTCAGCGGATCTAAATTACCAGTCGGCTCATCAGCGATTATTATCTCTGGCCGCATCACTATCGCCCTTGCGATTGCCACTCTTTGCTGTTCCCCACCAGAGAGTTGTCGCGGAAAGCTATCTGATTTTTCTGACAGATTAACAAGTTGTAAAACATAAGGGACATCCTCTTCTATTATCTCATCAGGGACACCACACGCCTCCATCACAAATGCGACATTTTCAAACACCGTTTTGTTTTTAAGCAGACGAAAATCTTGGAATATGGCACCAATCTGCCTCCTGTAATCTATAAGTTCCCCTTTTGAAAGATTGTGTATATCAATTTCATCTACAAACACCTCACCAAAAGTTGGCTCCTCCTCCGTCAGCAAAAGTTTCAGGAGAGTTGTCTTGCCCGATCCAGAATAACCAGTCAATGTTATAAATTCATTATTACCCACCCTGAAAGAAACATTGTGAAGGGCGTTTGTATTGTCATATTCTTTTGTTACTCCTTTGAATTCTATTTTTGCCATTTCAAGTATTTTAACCTATTTTATATAGATATGTAAATAAAAACACTCCGCCATTACTGGTAAGGAGTGTTTGTAGCCAAAAATTGACTATTTTTTGGAAAATATGGGGTCCTCTACCTTGGTTAAGAGCGACGTGTTGGGTTTTACGCTACCTTTCCTTTCATTCTGTGAAAAAAAAGAACTTTCGGCAAAGAACCCCACACAAATAGGATATATTATGCCCTTGGGTTTGTCAATTTATTAAAATTGTGTGGGTAGATGTGGGGTCCTCTACCTTTAAAACCCTCACGGGCTCACAACAACTTTCAGACATCGGCAGAGAACCCCACAACAATAAAGGTATATTATGCCCTTGGTCTTGTCAATTTATTAAAATATAGAAAGTGTGCAGGACCTTCTATAGCCTCGTCCTTAGTCGGATGGGTTTGCGGGATGAAACCACCCGACGCACAATAAAAAATCCTGCACGAATAAAAGTGTATTAAACTTTTTTTAATTTGTCAAATTTATTGAAATTGTGTAAATAGAAAATATGGGGTCTCCTACTTTACCGGTTGGCAGAGACGAAATCGGTAAAGCAAAAGACCCCATAAGTAGATGGTATGGCTTACTTTTTAATTTGTCAAACTGATAAAATAAAGACAGATTTTGGTTTTGTACCAGAAACCAATTCTATGCTATCCTTGTAAGTGAAGCGAATGTAGCTCAGTTGGTTAGAGCACTCCACTGATAATGGAGAGGTCGTAGGTTCAAATCCTACCATTCGCACAAACATTTCGCTTAACACACAAAATAAAAGGAGTTCTGGCTCGCTACCGACAGAACCAATCGCGATAGCGATTTGGGTTTTGCGAAGCAAAACTTGGCGGGTGGAGCAGCGAGCGACAGCGAGCGCCGGAACCAAAACAAAAATGTATAATTTCTTTAACATTTTTGTTTTGGTTTGGTACCGTCAAGTGAGATTCCTACCATTCGCACAAACATTTCGCTCTTGTAAAGATTAACGCCCCGAACGAAATTAATCGTTCGGGGCGTGTGGATTGCTCGCCACAACCTTCTCCTCACTTGGGATCCAGTTCTGTGGGATCGCTACCGCCTTCTGCAAGCGGAGGTCCTGCTTGGGGGGTTGTTTCACCAAAATCTAACCCAAAGTCTGTAGGCACAATTGTCCCGTCATGCATTTGTCCTTCTTCATCTCCATTATTTTTCTTTTCCATAAAGTTGATGAAAAAATTGCTCGCACAAAACAAAAGTGCCCCATCAATGAGCGCGAGACCCGACAAAAAAAGCAAGGAGTCATCGTCTTTGAAGAAAGCCCATAAAAGACCAGCGATAAAAGCAAGGAAAGCTGTAAGAAAGCAAAAGTAGGTTAGATGCTCTACAGTTTGCTTAATCACTGTCTCTTCATATGAATCATGGATACACAAACCAAGACGAACAAGGATGTATACACAAAGAGACATTACAAACGCCAAGCTGATTGATGAAATAAAAGGCAAAAGCAGAATTGCTCCACATGCAACCACAGTTGACGGAAGCAACAACGGAAGCAGAAAAGCTTGTTTTTGTTCCAACATATCGTTTTCCTCCTAAAAAGATCACCATTATTACTATACACTATAATTTCCACTTTGACAAAAAGCGAAATTATGCCAAAATGAGATTGGTGAACCTATGGTTCATTGTTCCTCACACACCCCCATCCAAGACCAACGAACACCATGTTGCATCGTGAGCTATATGCCTGCGTTGCGAACATGGTGTTCTTTATTTTTGTCACATCACCAATCCTATCCTACGCATTGACAAACCTTTTAAATTCCCTAATAATCAACATAGGGAATTTTCCCATAAACTGATCTTTGAAACAAAGGAGGAAAAGAGTATGGGTAACCAAAAGAAGAAGATCTACGACATGATTGTCGTGGGAGGAGGAAGTGGCGGCATCGCAGGTGCCATTCGGGCAGGACAACTTGGCAAAAATGTATTGTTGGTAGAGTCAGCAATCTTGGGTGGCACATGTGTCAACCTGGGTTGTGTGCCAAAGAAACTGCTTTTCTCTGCTGCAGACTTTATGTCGTCCGTGAAAAACGCTGAGGAGTTTTTCTCGGTTGAGGAAATCATTTTCAGACAGGAAATTTTCAAGAGCAAATCAAGGAATTATATAGGACGACTGGGTAATGATGTATACCCTCAAAAACTCAACGAGGCAGGGGTTGAGGTTGTTGAAAGTCGAGCACAAAGCATCAGATTGCTCGCCAACAGAAATGGAGTGGAAGTGACGACAGACACACAAAAGAACTTTCACGGCAAAAAAGTCCTCATAGCCACTGGTAGTAAGCCCTATGTTCCCAAAATCAAGGGTGCAGAGCTGGGTATTACCAGTGATGATTTTTGGTTCCTTGAGAAACTCCCCGAAAGCGTTGCGATAGTTGGTGGTGGTTACATAGCCACTGAATTCGCAAACATTCTTCATCGGCTTGGTGTCAAGGTAACCATGCTTATCCGCGGAGAAAATATTTTGCGCGGATTTGATGAGGATATCGTCAGGTTTGTTTCCGAAGAGATGTCTAGTTCAGGCATAACGATCGTCAACAAAGCGAATATCAAGTCGCTGGAAAGGACGAACGGAAAAATCTCTATATGGAACGGACCGACCCCTCTCAATGGGTTTGAAACAGTCATCTGGGCAACCGGACGCATCCCCAACGCAAACTTTGAGGGAATCAAACTCCCTCTGGACGACAAAGGCAAGATACTTGTTGGAAAAGGCAACCAAAAGGTTTTGGGGTCCGAGCGTGTCTATGCCGTGGGAGATGTGTGTAATCGCGGCATGGATTTAACGCCATCTGCCATACATGACGCGAGGCTTCTTATGGAGCTACTCTTCGGCAAGAAAAAGCTTCCCCCTACCGATGCCTTCTCATCCTGTTCAAGCAGTGTTCCAACTGTTGTCTTCAGCACACCGACAATTTGTGCTGTAGGCATAACCGAAAAGGAAGCGAGGGAAAGGTATGGAGAAGCGGTGAATGTGGTTAAGGTCGAGTTTAACAGTCTTGACGGAGCACTTGGAGAAAAGAAGGTGCGCAACACCTACAAGGCTGTTATTGTCGATGAGGAAGGTAGCCCTGAAAATCCTGGGAGCCACATCATAGTCGGTATCCACTTGGCAGGTGGCAAGTATGTTGCGGAAGTGGCACAGCTAATCCCCCTGCTTTTGGAGAAAAAGCTGCAAGACATCAAGCCTGCCCTTGACCACTTGGTCCATCCGACTGCTACAGAGGAGTTGGCAGGAATGATCGTGCGTTACATCTACGAAAAACTTCCTGCTAAGGTCTGCTGAAAGCGAATCGGATGATCTTTATTACTGCCCGCACTCACAGTGCGGGCATTTTTTATAAAAACAAAAAAGATATGCGGCTAAGCATATCTTTTTTGACATATTTTTTTCAATACAAAATACAAAACATCAGTTTATGTTTTCTTTTGTTCCGTCCAACCGCCGATAACGTTATTTCGGAAAAACGGGCACATATTTTGAGACATTAGTGCCATTGTCTCAGCGATTTCTCGCTGATCAACCTATTCACTTACGCGAAAAATTGCGTAAGAAAATTCAGGATATGTTCCACGAACAGCTTCCGCTACCCGTGCCTTGTTACGCCTTAGCCCTTGTTACTGAATTCACCTTAGACCCATAAAATGGGGCGTCGGGTGCTCCCAGCTTCCCTGACTTGGCGGGCGGTGAGTACAAGACTCGAGAACGTATTCACCGCGGCATGATGATCCGCGATTACTAGCGATTCCAGCTTCATGAGGTCGAATTGCAGACCTCAATCCGGACTGAGATTGTTTTATAGGGATTGGCTCCAGCTTGCGCTTTGGCATCCCGCTGTAACAACCATTGAACCGCGTGAGCAGCCCAAGACATCAAGGGACATGCTGATCTGGCGTCATCCTCTCCTTCCTCCCCCGTGAGGGGGCAGTCTCGCCTGACATATATAACAGACAACGAGGGTTGCGCTCGTTAACCCACTTAAGGGAACAGCTCAAGCCACGAGCTGACGACGACCATGCATCACCTGCCTACCCGCCCGAAGGAAATATCCCTTTCAGGATATCGTCGTGTAGGTACTAGTCTTGGTAAGGTTTTTCGATTAGCATCGAATTAAGCCACACGGTGCACCGCTTGTGCGAGTCCCCGTCTATTCCTTTGAGTTTCAAGCTTGCGCTCGTACTACCCAGGCGGTTCACTTAACGCGTTAGCTTCGCCTCTCAAGGGGTCGATTCCTCAATAAGCCAGTGAACATCGTTTACAGCGTGGACTACTGGGGTATCTAATCCCATTCGATACCCACGCTTTCGTGCACTCAGCGTCGGGATTGCGCTAGTATGTTGCTTTCGCTTTTGGTGTTCCTCATAATATCAACGGATTCCACCCCTACACTATGAGTTCCACATACCTCTCGCATCCCCAAGTTATACCGTTTTCACTGCGGACATTCGGTTGGGCCGAATGATTTAACAGCAAACTAATATAACCGCCTACGCACCCTTTACGCCCAGTGATTCCGGGTAACGCTTGGGGCTTCTGTATTACCGCGCCTGCTGGCACAGAATTAGGCGCCCCTTATTCGTAAGGTACCGTCAATAAACTTCTTCCCTTACAAAAGATTTTTACACACCGAAGTGCTTCTTCAATCACGCGATGTCGCTCCGTCAGGCTTTCGCCCATTGCGGAAGATTCTCGACTGCGGCCTCCCGTAGGAGTATGGCCCGTGTCTCAGTGCCATCGGCGGGGGTCAGGTTCTCACCTCCCCTAAACGTCATAGCCTTGGTAAGCCATTACCTCACCAACAAGCTGATATTGAGCAGGCCCATCCTGAAGCGATAAATCTTTACTCCAAAGAGACTATCGGGAATTATCCTTTCTTTCAAAAGGTTATGCCCGACTTCAGTGTAGGTTACCTACTTGCTACTGCCTCGTTCGCCGTGGGTCTAAACCCACTCGACTTGCATGCCTTATCCACATCGCCAGCGTTCACCCTGAGCTAGGATCAAACTCTTAGTATTGAATAACGGTTGAGCGGAACAAAAGAAAACACAAATTATTATTTGAGCTCTTTAAGACTGGTTGCATTTTGTATTGAACAAAAATATGTTAAAGATCTTCCCTGCTCTCCTACAAAGAAAGCAAGGACTTTCATTGTATCACTTCATCCATAAGTATGCAACCCTATGATATGGGATATCTTTTGACATAGAACAACCAATGGTGTATATAACTTTTAGGTTCTTTTTAGGAAAAACAAAGGAGGTATCCAAGATGACCACGCAAAATGCTGGGCATCAAGGATGCCCAGGCGGAGAGAAGAAAGAAGAGGAAGGAAAGAAGGGTGTGTGGTGCTATTGTAAGAAGTGTAAAGGATGGAGGGAGCACTGCGCACATGGTCTTTGTAAGCTTTGCTACAATAAGCAACGGAAGGCGAGAGAGTTCCTATGCCCAGGGTGTAAAAGATGGAGGGAATACTGCGCACACGGTTTCTGCAAGAGTTGCTACAACAAGCAATGTTGTAAGGCGAGAGAGTTCCTATGCCCAGGATGTGAAAGATGGAGGGAATACTGCGCACACGGTTTCTGCAAGAGTTGCTACAACAAGAAACGGAAGGCGATAGAGCTCCTATGTCTAGGGTGTGAAGAACAGAGGGAGCACTGCGCACACAAACTCTGTCGTCGGTGTTACAAAAAAGTTCGGCGCCTAGCCAAAAAAGAAGGGCTGACAGTGAAAAAATTTTTGGCAAAGGAAGGAGCGAAGATATTACCATTTGCACCTTCACCGCCACGACCAAAGTCATCAAAAGCGAAAAAGGGTAACAAGCTTTTGACAAAAAAAGAAATGTCGTTGCCAAAAGAACAAAGGGTGAAACTCATCAAAGAAAGAAGGCTATCTCTCATCAAAAATGCTGTTGAGAGGTATCAATTGCCAAAATATTAACACCCAGAAATCATTATGGAAGATGATTTCTGGGTGCTTTTTTCCCCAACTCTGCCTCCAACTCCGCGACCCTGCGAGCAAAACCAAGCGAGTGGCGGAGCCACGAGCGATAATGAATAATGAATAAGGAGGGGCTCGCGGAGCGAGCCCCGGGGGGTTGACAAATCTTGCGACTTGGTATACCATATATATTGAGGGTCGGAGAGTTCTCCAACCTTTCGGGATGGGGGACTAAAAATCCCGTTAAAAGTCCCCTAGCGGGTGTGTGGAGACTAGCAACCTCTCCACCACCCGCTTAATCTTTTTATATCTTAAACAAAACGATATCACCGTCTTGAACCACATAGTCCTTCCCTTCTGTTCGGGCAAGTCCATTTTCTCTCGCCACTGCCAAAGAACCACACTTTACAAAATCATCATAGCCAACGACTTCTGCTCTTATAAATTTTTCTTCAAAATCAGTATGTATCGCACTGCCCGCCTTCGGCGCTTTGCTTCCCTTTTTTATAGTCCAAGCACGGGTTTCTTTTTCTCCCACCGTAAAAAAAGTTATCAATCCAAGTAATTTATAGCACTCGCTTATAAGAGAATCCAGAGAGTCAACTTTTATTCCCACTTCTTTACAGAAAAGTTCCCTCTCTTCTTGGCTCACCTGTGACAAACTATTTTCTGCAAATACATCAAGTATTATCGCTTTTATATTCCGCTGTTCAATTATCTCGCATGCATATTGGTATGATTCATTGCTCTGCTCCACATTCTCACCTGCCATCTCAACATTAAATATGTATAGCATTGGTTTTATGCTTAGAAAACCAAGATTGTTCAGCGCGGTCTTTTCATCTTCTTCAAAATCACCTTCCAAAAGTGGTTTTTCTTTTTCAAGGTATCCGATTGCTTTTGTGATAAGTGCCAGTTCTTTTTTCGCTTCAGGGTCTTTTTTTGCATCTTTTTTCAGTTTTTCAGCGCGTCTGTTTGATATCCCTAAATCATAAAGTATGAGTTCAAGCGATATTGTTTCTATGTCTCTTTTTGGATTGGGCGCACCATCAACATGGACTATCTTTGAGTTTTTGAAAAGTCGAACCACCTGAACTATCGCATCAACCTCTCTTATGTTTGAGAGAAATTCATTGCCAAGACCTTCACCTGACGAAGCGCCTTTGACCAAACCTGCGATATCAACATACTGAACCACCGCTGGTATTTTCTCTTTTGAATTTGCAAGCTCAGACAGCCTTTCAAGTCGCTTGTCAGGAACAGGAACTATTCCGACAGATGGCTTTATCGTGCAGAACGGATAATTTTCTGCAGGGACGGATTGACCTGTTAGTGTGTTGAAGAGTGTTGATTTACCTACATTGGGCAGACCCACTATGCCGAGAGTTAATGACATAATTTAACAAGCTTTTTTACCTAAACTTTCTATCTTTTCCAGCCAACTCTTCCTCACTGTTTCATCTACTTTTTCTGCTGGTCCAAAAGTACTGACTTTAACAGGGCTAAAACCACTAAAACCTAAAATGCCTCTTGATATTTCATTTGTAAAATCTCCATACTTCCAAAACAAGCGCCACGGAGCGTCCGTCCCTGCGATAATTATCACCCTTGCGCTCTTGCCTGCAAGAAGTTTTTTTAATGACTTTGTTTTCTTGTCAAAGTTAAAAGCAAAGCCAGGCAAAAAAGCACGGTCAAAAACTCCCTTTAATAATGCGGGCATCGTAGACCACCAGTTTGGATAAAGAATCACGATATGATCTGCCCATTTTATATTTCCCTGAAACTCCAGCAAGTCTGGTTCAAGCGGTTGTATTTCCCTATAGCCATTATGGAGTATGGGGTCAAACTTCATATCTCCTATATTCATTCTTTTGATACTATGCCCTGCTTTTTTCGCAGCGTTTTCATATGTATCAGCACACGCTGATGAGAAAGAGCCTTTTACTGAATTGCCGAGGAACACAAAAATCTTTTTTTTCTCCATATCTATTTGTTTATTTGGGTTTGGGTTGTTACTGGCTTGTAGAAAGAATTATACAAAAAACCAGACAAGGATATGACTATCAAATACATGCCCAACACACTGACAAAATCATCAGAGCTTGTTATTGGAACATAATATATTCTTGAAAAAACAACATAAAAAAGATAAGTATACCAAGAAGCAAACATAAGCGGTGGTCCAAACCACATGGGTATCCTGTGCGCTGTCATCAAGACCGCATTAGAGATTATCACCAACATTATGAGAGCACGAAACCAAACGGAATAGTCTGAAAAGTCGGTGAGGAAAAGGAGGAGTATGAGAATTATGCTTAATGAGAACATCGCCAAGCGCAAAACAAAATATATGCTACCCATTATCCTCCTTTCAGATTTTTCTATGACTCCATCTTGAATTGATGCGAAATATGACAAAACCGCAAAAGTAGATACGCCAGCACCCAAACTAATCATCAGAGATTCTAAAAATATGAGTAGTGTGATATCAAACATGGTTTATTTCATTGTATCAATTATCTTCTGGCGATACTGCTTCATAACGGCGATTGAGGCGAGTGTTTCGTCCTGCCCTTCTTTTTTGCGCTTTTCTATCTGGTCGTTTATCTCTTTGAACAACTGAGGATTTTTCTCTATCAACCTTTCAACAAACTCCCTCTGTTCTGGTGGTAGTTTTTTGAGTTTTGACTCCATCGCCTTCCTGTAAAAAAAATCTTTAATTCCCATATATCTATAATACCTTAATTTGTGGACCCGACAGGAATCGAACCTGCGACCTCCGGAGTGCAAAACCGGTGCTCTAGCCAACTGAGCTACGGGCCCATTAGGTAATTATTAATTCTATCACAATATTCTTTTTCGTGTACAAAAAGATATGGCGACCAGCGGTCGCCATATGTCAGTTAAGAGAATAAGGGGCTTCGGGTATGATGATTATACCATTGCCGTTTTTGGTCCCTACCATCTCCTCTATCCGATTACGATCTTTCTCGTATAGGTGAGCAAGCAATTTCTCCTGCCACTCCCCTATTTCTCGCTGTCTTTCTGGCGACAGAGTCGCTGGGTCTGACAGCCCGAGAGACTGATAAAATTCCTTGAGAGCCTTGAGAGATAGAGCCTTTGTGTCATTATTTTCCACCTTCAACCACCTCGCTGTGTAAGGAACATTTGAAACAACCAAGTTAATTATACATAAAGAAAAAAGTTGTTGCAATAATTTTTGTAGTGGGCAAGGAGGGACTTGAACCCTCACTGGATAAATCCAACTGCGTCCTAAGCGCAGCGCGTCTGCCATTCCGCCACTTGCCCATCTATAAAATGATACATCAAAATATACCAAAAATAAAAGGCCGTTTACATTTATTACGCGTAAACGACCTTTGGGATCGAGGAGCTGATAGGAATCGAACCTATGCCTCCAATAACCAGCTTGTAGCTAGGCATTGTCGCTCTGGCCTACTAAGCTACAGCCCCTTTGAAAGGTACGCGAGGTTGGCGCCTAAAATCAAGCATCATACTAACCATGCCATGATGCTCAACAAGGCAGCAGATCACATCCTAATAACGCCTTGGAAAAAGGAGGTGGCGCATAGAGATAGGATGTGAAATCAGGCATCAAGGGTGGATACCTGCATCAGCCTCGCGTTTAACCGAAAAGATCATCCCACCCCAACATTCAGTTTCATATAAAAATAAAAATGTTGCAATTGTTAATTTCTTTGATTAAATGTGGAAAAGGTAGAAAAATTCAAAGAATTTCAAGGATTTTTATTTTTACAGCCTTGAAACTCTGTAGGCCAACCAGCGCCACTCACACTTCCAGAAAAATTGGTATCATCAACGCAATAATGATTATCGCCTGAAGGAAATTTTAATCGTAGGGTCCATCCTGATTCTGTTGATTCACAATTTAATTTCTCTGAAGTTGTCCCAACGGTTATTTTCGTTATGCTGAAACTGCCGCCAAAGGTAGGGACGATCATGCCGTTGTCATAAAGTTCATTTTTTATATCGTTCACGACTTTTTCAAGTTTTTTGTTTTTTGTCCTATCGCAAAATGTTGCATAGTGAGTATTCCTCGCAAAATGAACAGCCGACTCTTCTCTCAAAGATTCTGCGCTAATTTCTGCTGCCTGTCTTTTTCGGCTATCAACGACATCACCAAAAGAAAGTAATATGATAGAAGCAAAAATACCAATTATTGCCACAACGATCAAAACCTCTCCTAAAGAAAAACCATTATTATTTAACATATCTTATATTATAAGATATAAAAAATGAGAAATAAAGCAAAAGCCAATTTTTACCTTTTATTGATATATTCCAATATAGCCCTATAAGTAGAGAGATGAAGCCTCGCATCATACATCGCGTTATGAAGCATATCCTCATCCCCTTCTATCCCCAACCTCTCTCTCAGTTTAGAAAAACCAGTCTCGCCAAAAAGACCCATACCAAAAGAACTTAAATCTATCGTTCTGTATGAGAAAGGAAACCTTTTATCTTTTGCATATCTTCCCCATAGTGATTTCAGCATAAGATTATCAAAATATGCATTTGCCGCAAGAATTAATAATTCTGTCTGGGCATCGTAGTTATTGTTTATATTTTTTTCCATTTCCTCTATGAATTTGTTTGGGTCAACCCCATGCGTTTCTGCCTCCTCTCTGCTTATCTTGTGTATCTCTTCAGACTCTTCATCCCAAGAGAACTCATCTGCAAGAAAGTTTACATTCCACGAACACTCACAGAGTTCGTTTAAATCTTTGTCACAAAAAATAGCGCCACATTGTATAACCTGAGAGGTGTCAAAATCAACACCACTTGTCTCTGTATCAAGGGCAACTATTCCAATTTTTTGGTTCTCTTCCATTAAACTATTGTAATAGATTATAGCAAAATAGAAAAACGCCCAACCAGCTCTGCGAGTGGTTGGGCGCGTTTGAGGAGTTGGATTTATTAGGGATATGCTGTCACCAAGCCACACATCCACAAAATACCACGTAAGACATCCGTTTTCCTCTCAAAGTCACGATGAAGCTCTTCAATTTTTTCTTTTTTGTAGCCTGATTCTTTCGCGTGAACTAAACTGAGTGCCGCACGAAGAACACGCGCACCACCGTAGACATTGGCATTGACCTTGCCTTGGTTTTCTGGGCTTAGCAAATCTCTTGTATGCTTGAGGCTACTAACGATCATATACTTGCATTCTTTGCTAAGCTTACCAACGATGCCGTCAATATCAACGACAAGAGCACCGCCTCTCTGCTCATGAAGTAGGACCACGGTTGGTTTTTCCGATTTAACGGTATGGCAAATACCATTGATATCTACGCAACCAGGATTATGATTTAAGGCAATGTGCCTACAATCAAAATTAGTCCCAACTTTGCCCATCTTAGAAATCGCCTCTTTCAAAAGACCAAATTCTGATTCGGGCTGGCAAGAAACAGAAACGACAACAATCTTTCTTTTCACAACACTTCCTCCTAAAACTTGAAAGAACCTTCGAGCAGTTTGGTTTGCTCTTAAAAACATAATAAGACGGCAGACAAAGTTTGTCAATTTTCTTGACTAAATAAGAGACCTACGCATCTTTTTTCTATGCTTTGCTATTGAAAATCTGTGCGCTTCTGAATTTGCGAGCAGTATTTCCCTTTCTGCTTTAATTGTAATTTTCTTTGGACCAAGTATGTTTTTCGGTCTGTGATGATCGTCTTTTACAACACTTACAACGGACACCCCTATTCCCATATTTTTGATGGTTCTTTTTGCAGAGTTAAGATGTGTTTTTCCACCATCAACGACGACAAGAGATGGGTATTGCCATTCTGGGTGATTGAATCTTCTTTTAAGTATTTCATTTAATGAGTTTATATCATCACCTCCCTTTGCATTTTTTATATTAAACTGTCTGTATTTTGATTTTTGCGCCTCGCTGTTTTCAATCACGGACATCACGCCTACTGCACCCTTGCCAGATGTGTGTGCGATATCAAAACCCTCTATTCTGTTTTTGTTGTCTGTCGTTTCTCGCTTGATAAGTGTTATGTCCTGTATATGTGTTAGTGCGGATATTCTATCTCTCACTTCTTTTGCTTTCTCAAACTTCTCTTTTTTTGCATAATCTTTCATCTTTTTCTCCAAAGATTTTATTAGCATTTTTTTCTTGCCGTCAAACAACATTTTTATCTCTTTGATCCTCGCCATATATTCTTTTTTGTTCATATCACCATAACAGACACCGGGGCAAAGACCCAACTGCGCACTAAAACACTTTTTTCCTCCCTTCTCTTTCGGCTTGCACTTGTCGCGGAACGGAAAAAGTTTTCTGACAATCTTTAACGCTTCAGTCAAAACACCCGACTGCGTGAAAGGTCCAAACACATAAAGTATTGATTTTGGCGAAAATTTTCTTTCAAGGTCATTTACACGGGCTTTCAATACACGCGGGTATTCTTCTTTTGTTATGACGACAACGCTAAAACTTTTATCATCTTTCTCTTTTGAGTTGTATTTTGGTTTGTGTTTTTTTATAAGGTTTGCCTCCATTATCACGGCTTCAAGAAGTGAGTCCGTTTCAAAGACTTTTATCTTTTTTGCTTTTTTGAGCGCATCAACTATGACGGGTCCTCGTGTTGCGCCCAAATCTTTTGAAAAATAACTCCGAATTCTGTCTCTCAATGATGTCGCACGACCTATGTAAAGATATTTCTTGTTTTCACCGACAAAAACATAAACACCTGATTTGTCGGGTAGGGATGAGAATTTTACCTGCGACTTTTCCATATCAACCAATTATTTCAGCGCCTTTTTAAGATATTTCCCTGTGTGCGTTTTCTCTGCTGCGATTTTCTCTGGCGTCCCACAAGCAACAATCTTGCCGCCCTTGTTACCCCCTTCTGGTCCTATATCAATCACATAGTCTGCGTTTTTTATAACATCAAGGTTGTGTTCAATGACGACAACGGTATTCCCCATATTAACTAACTGATGAAGTATTTGTGTCAACATTCTCACATCTTCATAATGAAGCCCGACCGTTGGCTCGTCTAAAAGATATATTGTCCGCGTGGTGTGTTTTCGGTAAAGTTCTGACGATATCTTTACTCTCTGCGCTTCACCGCCAGACAGTGTTGTCGCTGATTGTCCGAGTGATATGTATCCAAGCCCAACTTCTTTCATAGTCCTGAGCCGTTCTTCTATTTGGGGTATGTCTTTGAAAAATTCGTGTGCTTGATTGACCGACATAGACAAAACTTCATATATGTTTTTCTTCTTGTATCGCACAGAAAGAACTTCTTTTGTAAATCTTTTGCCGTGACACACATCACACTCCACATAAACAGTCGGCAGAAAGTGCATCTCTACCTGAATAAATCCGTTTCCCTGACAGTTCTCACACCTTCCACCGCGAACATTAAAAGAGAATTTCCCACTTTTCCACCCTCGCGCTCTGGCATCCTCTGTGCTTGCAAATATCTCACGAATCGGACCAAACGCGCCTATGTATGTCGCTGGGACAGAGCGAGGCGTTCTGCCTATGGGCGATTGATCAAGCAACACCACCCTACTCAATTTCTCAGTCCCTTCAAATTTCTTAACATTGTTTAGGTTGGCACTTCTTTTTTTACGCACCAACGAAAGTTCAAGGTTCTTGTGTAAAATCTCATACATAAATGTTGACTTGCCCGACCCAGAAACACCGGTTATGCATATAAACTTGCTGAGGGGAACATTTACTTTCATATTTTTTATATTAAAAGCGTTTGCGCCCTCTATTTTTATAACCCCCATATCCCCCATCCGTCTTTTTTCAGGGACGGGAATTTTTTTCTCACCTCTTAAATAATCAAGCGTTATAGATTTTATCTTCTTGTCCCTTCTTGGTGAAAGCAGTTTTGACATATAGTCAGAAACCATTATGTTTCCACCGTGTTCGCCCGCACCAGGACCTATGTCTACGAGGTAGTCGGCTGATAAAATTGTGTCCTCATCATGCTCAACCACTATGATTGTGTTTCCTAAGTCACGGAGATGTAGCAGAGTTTTTATAAGACGGGCATTATCTCTTTGGTGTAGTCCAATCGTGGGCTCATCAAGAACATACAAAGCACCGACCAAGCGCGACCCTATCTGCGATGCAAGGCGTATCCTCTGCGCCTCACCTCCCGACAATGTCCCCGCCTTCCTATCAAGCGTCAAGTAGTCAAGACCGACATCAATCATAAAATTGAGCCGAGAAATTATCTCGTGTATCACATTTTCTGCTATCTCTCTTTCTTTCTTGGTTAATTTTATATCTCCAAAAAAGTTATACGCTTCTTCTATAGACATTGAGACGATATCTGCTATATTCTTCCCATTTGCGCTCCCTATGAAAACAAAAAACGCCTCTTCCCTCAGCCGATTACCATTACACTGGGAACACACCCTATTAAAAAACAAATCTTCTATTCCTATGCCGTTACACTTCGGACAAGCGCCATAAGGCGAATTAAAAGAAAACAGTCGCGGCTCAATTTCAGGAAAAGAAAAGCCGTCATAGGGACATATAAACTTTGAAGAAATCAACTCCTCTCCGCCCTCTGAATACACTATCTTCACAAGACCATCTGCCTCATGCAACGATCTCTCAACCGCATCAGAAAGTCGCTCCTCCATATCTTTAGACATTTTTTTGAACTCATTTGTAGAAAAAGTATCAACCACCGCATCTATGCTGTGTCTTTTGTGGCGATGTAGCTTTATCCTTGAACGAAGGGATGCCTCTTTTCCATCTACGCGGACTTTTTCATAACCCCTCCCCAAAAGGTCGTAGAGAAGTTGGTAGTATTCACCCTTGCGACCGATAACAACAGGTGCGGTTATTGTTATTTTGTCAGCGCCTTGTTTTGTTTTGCTCGTTGGTTTTTTTTCTTTTATGCGTTTTATTATTCTTTCAACAATCTCTTCGTGAGAGAGTCGCCGTATGGGGCGACTGCACTTGGGACAATACAACCTCCCAACCCGCGCAAACAAAACGCGAAGGTAGTCATAAATCTCTGTTATTGTCGCGACTGTTGAGCGTGGGTTTCTTGAGCGGGTTTTCTGATCAATAGATATCGCTGGCGAGAGTCCTGTAATCTCCTCAACATCTGGCTTTTGCATTTGTCTCAAAAACTGTCTTGCGTAGGTGGAGAGGGACTCAACATACCTTCTCTGCCCTTCTGCAAAAATCGTATCAAAAGCAAGAGATGATTTGCCCGACCCCGACAAACCTGTAAAGGCAATCATTGAATTTCTTGGCATCTTTACATTTATATTTTTAAGGTTGTGCGTCTTTGCATGACGAACAACTATCTCCTCTATTCCGCGGATATGCCCTTTGTTGTCTTTTTTTTGCATAAGTTATAATTTTACCAAAAATGAAGGAAAAAGTGAATACCCCATAACTACCCCTCCCTTGTTAACGGACTGAAAATGTGATACTATTAAAGTATCAATCAAGGAATTGATTGATTTCACCCCTGGCACGAAAAAAAGGAGATTGTTATGGGTAAGAGAACCATAGTGACGAAAGGTAAGAGAACCATAGTGACGATGGGAGGGCGGCCTGTTGCGACAAAGAGCGATTTCGCCAAGTTGTTCATCACGGACAAAGACCCTTCTGTCGGATGGAGACCGTGGTAACGACATCCGTCTGAACCACATCACCCACCCAACCTTTTCAAAACAAAGGAGGATATGCCATGAATATTGGTTGGCAGCCATTCGTCAGGAAGTGGTAACAGCACTCGCTTGAGTCATCAGCCCCGCGCAAAGCGCGGGGCTATCTTTTTGTCAATCACAAAAAGAAAAACCCCTCAGGGTTTTTCTTTTTATTTCAGCGCAAGCACTGTTTATATTCTTTTCCCTCCAAAGAAAGATGCGATGTAAATGATGACCAAGAATGGAACGATACCGCCTAACAACACTCCCACTATTCCAAGCAATCCACCAACGATAGACAATATCAACGCCACAGGCAAAGCTATGACTGCGCCGACATTCAGACTAATCATTGATTTTTCTTTCCTAATCATATAAACAACAAATAAACCTGCAACCAGTCCGATGATAAAGAACGACCCATAGCCAACAAATGAAGAATCTGCAGGCAATGTATTAAATCTAAAATAGAATGTTCCCGTCTGAATGACAAGAAATATCAAACCATACAAGACTGACCACCAATAAGAAGTTTTTGTCATATATACTTTATTGTTATAATGAAGTAAACCACCCTTACCTCTACTATACCACAAAATTTACTTTTTATCTCCCTTTAATTCCCTTATTTCATCCCTTATTATCGCTGCGGTTTCAAAGTCAAGTATCTTAACTGCCTCTTCCATACTCTTCTTTTTGTCTTTCAGAAACTTCTTTGGGTTTTTGTCATATTTTTCCCTATCAAAAACAAGGAGTGATTTGACTGTTTTTTTGTGCCTGGTGCTTATCTGGCTTGTTATATCTTTTATCTCCTTTCTTACGGTCTTTGGGGTTATGTTGTGCTTTTTGTTATATGCGATCTGTATTTTTCTCCTACGGTTGGTCTCTGTGATGGCGTTTTTAAGTGCTGCTGTCTCCTTGTCTGCATACAAAAGAACACGGCTTGAAACATTCCTTGCTGCTCGCCCGATTGTCTGTATCAGAGAGGTGGTAGACCGCAAAAACCCTTCCTTGTCTGCGTCAAAGATGCCGACCAGTTCAACTTCAGGAAGGTCAAGCCCTTCACGCAACAAATTCACGCCAACAAGGACATCAAACTCCCCTTTTCTAAACTCTGTGAGTATTTCTATTCTCTGTATTGTCTTTATGTCGCTGTGTAGATATTTTGTCTTCACTCCCTGTTCTGTAAGATATGAAGAGAGGTCTTCTGCCATTTTCTTTGTGAGAACAGTTGCAAGAACACGCCCTTTCTTTTTTATCACTCCTTTTGCTTCTTTTATAAAATGTTGAACCTGACCTTTGTATTTACCACTTTCAGTAACAGGATTAACCGATATCTCTGGGTCTACAAGTCCTGTGGGACGGATAATCTGTTCAATCACATTCTTTTTACTTTTTTCCAGTTCATATTCGGCTGGTGTTGCAGATGTGTATACAATCTGCCCAACTCTTTCACGAAATTCATCAAACTTTAGCGGTCTGTTGTCACAAGCAGATGGCAAACGGAAGCCGTATTTAACCAAAGTTTTCTTTCTTGATCTGTCGCCAGCATACATGCCTGCTATCTGTGGCGTTGTCACATGCGACTCATCTATAACCGTAAGGAAGTCAGGTGTGCCATCTTTTTTCTTTGGAAAATAAGACAAAAGCGTAAAGGGTGGTTCTCCTTTTTTCCGTCTGTCAAAAAATCTTGAGTAGTTTTCTATGCCCGAACAATATCCAACTTCAAGGATGAGGGATATGTCGTTTTGTGTTCGTCTTTTTAATCGTTCTGCTTCAAGGTTCATCCCTGCTTTCTGCAACGCTTTGATGGATTCTACCAATTCTTTTTTTATCTCTTTGACAACCAAAACCCTCTCTTCCTTTGAGGACACGAAGTGCTTTGCTGGAAATATAAAAAGTGTCTTTAGTTTTTCAAGCACTTGCCGTGTTATCGCATCAAGAACGACTATCTCCGAGATGCCGTCTGTTTCAAGCGATACACGATAAATAACCTCTTCACTGCTCGGCATCACCTCAATGGCGTTGCCCACTGCACGAAATGTCCCTGAACGCAAATCACCAGAAACTCTCTCAAAATAAACATTTATCAAGCGTCTCACAAAATCCCTTCTGTCTGTTTTCTCTCCCACTTTTACAGACAGATTGCTTTTTTCATATTCTTCAGGGTTTCCAAGACCATAAATGCAGGACACAGAGGCGACAACAATCACATCTCTCCTCGTAAGCAGTGCCTGAGTTGTGGCATGTCTCAATCTGTCAATCTCCTGATTTATTTTCGCATCTTTTTCAATGTATGTATCCGTTGTCGGAACATACGCCTCTGGCTGATAATAATCATAATAGGAGACAAAATAAGAAACAGCATTGTTGGGAAAAAACTCCCTATACTCCTGTGTAAGTTGTGCTGCGAGGGTTTTGTTATGCGCGATTACAAGGGTTGGTAGGTTAAGTTTTGATATTACATTTGCTACTGTAAATGTTTTTCCAGAACCAGTAACGCCAAGAAGTGTTTGGTCTCTGTTTCCTTTCTTTATGGACTCCACAAGAGAGCGTATTGCTTTTGGCTGATCACCTGATGGTGCAAATGGAGACTTTAGAAGAAATTTTTCCTCTGCCATTACTCTTCATCTAAGATTTCAATCAGAAAGATCTCAAAATACAGCGTTGAATTTCTTAGTGGATAGTAAGGAGAGTCTTCTGGAACAGAAGCATATGCAAGTTCAGGGGGTATCTTTACCAATCTTGTTCCACCTTCTCTCATTCCCAAAACAGCGATTTGGAAACCAGGGATGATAGGGCCTTCTCCCAATTTAAATTTAAGGGGTTCGTTATTGTTACCCAAGAGAGAAGAATCAAATACGCTACCGTCTTCAAACACTCCTGTGTAGTGAACTCTTACTGTGTCCCCTGCTGTTGGCGATCTGCCCTCTCCTTCTCTTTGATCAAACACAGCGAATCCAGAAGGGTCTTCTGATGGAAGTCGGTTCAGTGTGGAAGGTATGTAAGATTTTTCGTTTTCATTGTTTACATCACTCACTTGTGGGTTAGTGCCCTGCAAATTGAAATAACCAAATATGAAAAGCAAAAAGCCAATGACTATTATTGCTATTACGGTTTCTGTCTTATTTATTTTAGTTGCCATAAGATACGATTTTAATGTTTATAAGTTTCATATTATAGAATACCACAAAATTTTATTTGTCTTTTTTGGGGGCAAGGAGAGGAAATAGTATTGTTTCTTTAAGGTTTTTCGTGCCCGTCAAAACAGCGACAAAACGCGATATTCCAAGCCCAAAGCCCACCATAGGCGGCATGCCGTGTTCCATGGCGGTCAAAAATTCCTCGTTCAGCCGTTCCGCTTCATTATCACCCCCCTTTCTTGCGCGTTCCTGCTTCATCAATGCCTCCCTCTGAACAACGGGGTCTATCAACTCAGAGTATGCTTTTACAAGTTCAACTCCTCCCACAACAATCTGGTAGCTATCCGCCACTTTCTCATTCTTATCGTTTGGTCGTGCAAGTGGAAACATATCAACTGGGTATTGGGTTACAAATGTTGGTTCAATTATATTTGGTCTTACTGTTTTTTTGTATAGTATATCAAGCAGAGCACCACTTGTTTTTCCTTTTATCTCTTTTTCACTTACACCTGTCGCGACTATTTTTTTTCTCAACTCGTCCTCGCTTGTGTCTGAATCAACGCCTTCTTTCTTCATTAAATCAAGAAATGCTATTTTTCTAAACGGAGGATCAAGTGAAACTGTCTTCGCTTCCCCACTCTCAGAAAACACAATACCTGTTTTTTTGCCAACTGTTGATAGCGCTGCTTGTGACAGCATATCTTCTGCCCACTCCATGCTTTCTTCAATAGATTTATAAGCACAATAAAATTCAAGCGACTGATATTCCTGCAAGTGCTCGGCATCAATGCCTTCGTTCCTAAAAACTGGTCCGATTTCAAAGACCCTTTCCTTTCCCCCTGCGACTGCCATCTTGAGATCCAATTCGCTTGCAATTCTCAAGTAAAGATCAACATCAAGGTAATTGTGATGTGTGACAAACGATTCTGCGTTTGCACCTCCTGGAAGATTCTGCAAAACACGAGTTGTAACTTCAACAAAGTCCCTTTCTTTCAGCCAATTTCTTAAAAAATCAACCATCTCTATCGCAACCCTCATCGTCTCTCTTGATTTTTCATTTAATATCAAATCAAGATATCTTTTTCTATAACGCAGTTCTGTGTCCTCTATACCAAAATGTTCTGAGGGCATCGGGTTTATCGCCTTACTCAACAGCTCAATCTCTGCAACACAAAGCGCAAGCTTGTCCTGTTTTGTCATAAACGGTTCACCAACAACACCGACAAAGTCCCCCATATCAAGCATATCCACAACAAAAGAGAATTTTTCTGCGCCCAAAATATCTTCCTTGATAAATACCTGTAGTTCGCCACGCATATCCTGAATATTTACAAAAAGAATTTTTCCGTGATTGCGAATTGCTAAAATTCTTCCAGCCGTTCTTATGTCTTTTTTTGTGGAAGTAAATACATCCTCTGACTCTCTTAATTTATTCTCTTTTGCATAAAACATAACTTCATCAGTGAAATGCGTTTTTGCAAAATTAGATTTATAGGGGTTGTCCCCTTTTGATTTTAATTCTTGGGCTTTTTTTATTCGTGTTTCCCTTTCATTCTCTATTGGCTCTATCGTATCGTTCATTGATTTGAGTATAACATAAAGTATTTTTTATTTTATTGGAAAAATGCTGGATAAACAAAACCAAAGGCAGCCATTGACGGAACTTCTTCTGATGTTCCGTCATAGAAAAAGCGGACTGTTTCAAGCTCACCATCCCATACTGCCCTTACTTGCCTATCACCCAACGCAAACAATTGCTCACCCGCGCTCTCAATCTCCTTGCGAACAGCGACAAAAGAATTACCGCCAAACCTGTCAAATACATTATCAACCGCCTCAAAAACGACAAAGGTTATTTCTTTTACGCTGACCTCTCTTGATTCTTGATTGCGTGCAGGAAAGATTGTAAGAGCAATTTTGGATAATAGTGTAGAGAGAAACCTGCCAAATACATTATCAACCGACTCAAAAACGACAAAGTTTGTTTCTTTTACGCTGACCTCTCTTGATTCTTGATTGCGTACAGGAAAGATTAAAAGATCATTTGTGTAATAAGTTCCATAGGGATATGACGAATAATTCCTTCTATGACCTGTTTTTGTGGAGAGTATCTTTGTGTCTGGGTATTTCTCCACCCACTTCCCAAGCTCTGTTCTATACGCTGGTATCCGTTCAAGGACATCATTTGTTTTTTCACCGAGAGCGCCTATGCCCCACGGCTGAACCCATAGTGAGTCCGTCTTTCTGTCATACATAACAAGGCATGAGTGGTATAACTTTCCCGACACACCAAATGTCGTTTCTTCTCCGTCAATCATCCTTATAAAAACAGAGTTTGTCTCGCAGAGCGGACAATAGCTTACCGCGATGGGAAGACCGCCTATTGTGTCATTTACTATTTCATGCCAGTTGAGGATGCCGTATGGATACGCCTTCGCCTCACCGTTATGAAACACACCTATTATAAGTTCATCATCGCCAAAAGGCGTTGTGTCTTTGTTATCAAACTGCGGAGAGTCCATTGATGGTATCCCGTCTTTTGGCGGACCACCTGACAAAAGAGAACGCCTGTCTATGCGACCTTCGGTCTCTGTGATGTTCTTAAAGTCCTCGTCATATTTTTCAAGTAATGGATTGTTGGTTATGGTAAAAAACCCCCAAGCCCGTGCAGTAGAAAGTTTTACATCTTCCCAAAAATAAACCACCGCACCTAAAATTACAGCAACAAAAATATATATGACAAATTTATTACCCATAAAACCACTTTATAACTTTCTGCACTGAATTACAAGGTGGGGATTAACTGCCACAAGACAAGCAAGTATTTGGCGGACTTGTTGGGTCATCATCCGATGAAACAATAGGGGTTGTTATTTTCTGTCTTGAAGGTTCTTTTTCTTCAATAAGCGCTTTTTGCGAGTCGTTTGATGGAGAAATGTTTGTGTTGATAAGTCGGTCTTCTTTTCTCTCCACGCCTTCCTGTTCTTCACTATTTTTATTCTGCTTGATTTCCTGTTTGACGGTGAACTTGATGGCGTCAGCAGATGCACGGGTTCTGAAATAATACATGCCGGTTTTCAATCCTTTCTTCCATGCATAAAAATGCATAGATGTCATTTTGTTAAATGCGGGCTCTGCGACAAACACACTCATTGATTGAGATTGGTCTATAAACGGTCCCCTGTCAGCTGCCATATCAATAACCGATCTCATAGAAATTTCCCACGCTGTTTTGTAAACACTTTTTATACTTTCTGGAAGATAATCAATTTCTTGGACTGAACCATTGTGACGCATAAGGTCTTGTCGCATATTTTCACTCCACAATCCTCTATCAATCAATTCCTTCATCAAATGTTTATTAACAACAACAAATTCCCCCGCGAGAGTTCTGCGAACATATAGGTTGGAGGTTTGCGGCTCAAAAGATTCTATGTTTCCAAGTATCTGTGCTGTAGATGCGGTCGGCATGGTCGCAACCAAAAGAGAGTTGCGTACTCCGTGTTTCTTTATTGATTCGCGTAGTTTGCCCCAATCCCACATTCCAGAAAGATCTTCATCAGTCAGTCCCCACATCTGATATTGGAATATGCCCTTTGATATAGGCGAACCCTTGTAAGTTTTGTAAGGACCCTCTTTTTTCGCCAACTCGTTGGAAGCCGTAAGAGCACTAAAATATATCGTTTCAAAAATTTCTTGGTTCAGCTGCCTCGCCTCAGGGGAATCATAAGAAACATTCATCATCATAAACACATCAGAAAGACCCTGCACACCTATTCCTATAGGTCTATGTCTTAAGTTTGAACGCTCTGCTTCTTTGACGGGATAAAAGTTTTTGTCTATCACTTGGTTCAAGTTCCTTGCTACCTTTTGAACAATCTCAGAAAGTTTCTTGTAGTTAAAAGACCTATCTTCCACAAACTTAGGCAACGCGATGGATGCGAGGTTACACACCGCGACTTCATCGGGTGAAGTGTACTCCACAATTTCTACACATAGGTTTGATGACCTTATTGTTCCCAAATTTTTCTGATTAGATTTTCTGTTTACTGCATCTTTGTAAAGAATGTATGGGACTCCTGTTTCAATCTGGGAATCAAGTATCTTTAACCAAAGACTTCTCGCAGAGATTGTTTTACGACCCTTGCCCGCTTGTTCATACTCTTTGTATTTTGCTTCAAACTCCTCACCATACAAATCACAAAGACCAGGACACTCATTAGGACACATGAGAGTCCAGTTCTCATCATTTTCAACCCTACTCATAAACAAGTCCGGAATCCAAAGAGCCATAAACAAATCCCGTGCTCGCAATTCCTCTGCGCCGTGATTCTTGCGCAAATCAAGAAACGCCTCAACATCCGAGTGCCACGGCTCAAGGTAAACAGATATAGAACCATTTCTTTTTCCTCCTTGATTAACATATAGCGCGGTCTCATTAAACACTTTTAGCATAGGGACAATTCCATTTGAAACACCGTTTGTTCCAGCGATATGACTTTGTGACGAACGGACATTCTGAACTGAAAGACCAATGCCGCCTCCCCACTTGGATATAAGCGCACATCTTCTCAATGTTTCATATATACCTTCTATACTGTCACCTGCCATAGAAAGCAAGAAACAGGAAGACATTTGTGGCGTGTTTGTCCCTGCATTAAACAAAGTTGGTGTCGCGTGAGTAAACACACCAGTTGACATCAGCTCGTATGTTTTTAATACCTCCTCTATATCAGGTGCATTCACGCCTATTGCAACGCGCATAAACAAATGTTGCGGTCGTTCTATTATTTTGCCATCAACCTTAAACAAATAAGCGTTCATAAGCGTTTTCAAACCAAAATAGTCAAACATATTGTCTCTCTCATAATCAATAGCAGATTCTATTCTCTTTTGGTGTTTTTTTGCAAAGGCAACAAAATCGTCCGACACGAGGGGTGCTTTTTTACCGGTTTTGCTTGCTATATGTTCGTTAAGAAGAACGGCTGTTTTAAGAAATTCATCACCTGTATTTTTATGTAAGTTTGAGACCATTATCCGTGCAGCAAATCGTCCGTAGTCAGGGTGCTCTGTTGAGAGTGCTGCCGCAATCTCAGAAGAAAGAAAATCAATCTCACTTGTCTTCATTCCCGTCTTAAAAGATTCAATTGATTTCTGCGCAACCAAAACTGGATCAACTATTTTTGAGAGACCTTTGGAAAGTTTTTCCAACCTTGTTTTTATTTTATCAAATTTTACACTCTCCCTCTTCCCATCTCTATTTATTACATACATAGTCATAAGCTAAAAATTATTAGTTTCTTTAAAAGCGTCTTCTCGCCCCCCCGACAAGACACCCGATTTTTGATAATCCCCCACTCTTTTTTCAAAGAAGTTTGTCTTGCCCGAAAGTGAAATCATATCCATAAATGGAAATGGATTGGAAACATTGAACACCGGTTGACAGTTAAGCGATACGAGCAAGTGGTCAGCAACATACTCAAGATATTTTTCCATCAAACCCGCATTCATTCCGATAAGTTTAACAGGTAGTGCTTCAAGGATAAATTTCTTTTCAATAACAAGAGCATCTGCAATTATTTCTTTTATTCTGTTTTCCTCCAATTTATTTACAATGTGGTTGTTGTAAAGGTGTACTGCAAAGTCGCGGTGCATACCTTCGTCTCTTGAGATAAGTTCATTTGAAAAAGTAAGTCCTGGCATAACACCTTTGCTCTTCAACCAAAAGAGTGCACAAAAACTTCCAGAGAAAAATATTCCTTCAACTGCAGCAAAAGCAATCAATCGTTCTGCAAAACTATTAGAATCAACCCACCTAAGTGCCCAATTACCTTTTTCTCCCACACTCGGCATCGTTTTCAAGGCATTAAATATTTTTTCTTGTTCTGCTACATCATCTATGTAAGTTGCGATCAGTTGTGAGTACATTTCGGAATGAATGTTTTCCATCATCACCTGAAACCCATAAAAAAATCTTGCTTCTGGATATTGAACTTCCTTTAAGAAATTTTCTGCAATGTTTTCGTTGACTATCCCGTCACTTGCAGCAAAAAAACCGAGGATATATTTAATGAAATGTCTTTCGTCATCAGTTAATTTCTTCCAGTGTGGTAAATCAGGAGCCAATTGTACTTCTGACACAGTCCAAAAGTTTGCTTCTGCCTTTTTATACCACTCCCAAATGTCGTTATGTTTAATTGGAAATAAAACAAACCTATTGTCGTTCTTTCTTAGTATTGGTTCTTCATTAAGATTTGTTTTCATAGTTAACTTCAAGAATGTATTTATATATTACACCAAAAAAAATGGTTTTATATTTTTGTCGCAGAGGAATTTGTGGGTAAAGTTGGGAAAACCAGCAACCTCGCTTAAAAATTTATCAATTCCCAAGACAAAAAATTACAGCGCAACCGCCTTGCTATTGACGAGATTTCTTTTTTATGCTGAAGATATTTTTCTGCTCAATCCAAACACCTATTGAATAGTATATGAGAAAGTTTATAGTCGCACCCATGAATACTATGATGTAAAAAATTGTAGGATCTGAAGAATAAACTGGCATCGTGGGAATACTTACAACAAGAGAAACAATAAACTGCGACAGTGGATACCCCGCAAGCAACGCAAGCAATATGGAAGTCGGCGCGTATGCAAGGGCAATAGACAAAATAAACCAAATAATTACACACCAAGCGATAGGTCTTCTAAGAAGTTTTATATATCTCATTCAATTGTATTTTATTCTTTATATCTTCCCTACCAAGTTCTCTCCAGGCTCAAGCTTGTCTTTTCCAGGTTCCCAACTTGCAGGACAAACTTTCTTTCCACCTGTTTTTTCTACTTCAATGGCTGCACGCAACTTACGAAGAAGTTCTTTAGCAGAACGACCTATTGAATTGTCGTTTATCTCTACACTCTTTACAATTCCATCTTTGTTCAAAAGATATGTTCCGCGCAAAGTAACACCTTCATCATCAATATAAATACCAAAACTTTTGGCAATTTTTCCCGTTGCGTCAGATCCCATAGGAAACCCAACTTTTGAAACAGCAGGAGATGTGTCGTGCCACGCTTTGTGAGCAAACGCTGTATCGGTTGAGAAAGAAATTACTTCTGCTCCCTCTTTCTTAAACTCTTCATAGTATTGCGCCATCTCTTCAAGTTCAGTGGGACATATAAATGTAAAGTCGGCAGGATAAAAGAATAGTATTAACCATTTTCCTCTAAAATCAGAGAATTTTTTTCTTTCTATCTTTCCATTTTGATATAAATCAAAACTGCAGTCAGGTACTTCTTTGGAAACACCTATTATTTTATTATTTATGTTATCTTCCATATTGGTTTGAAAATCAAATTTTATTTGTTATCATTTGTAATAAATACACATTATATGTTACACAAAATACATAATTATATCAACACCGATATTTCGTTAAATCATAAATTTTTCAAAAACAAGGGTGCCGTTCGTGTTGCCCGCGCTCTCTTGGGCAAGGCAATCATAATTCACAGGTTGGAGGGTGTGAGTCCAATTGGAAAGACCGAATACGACCTTGCCGAGCTTGCGAGGCAAGTCAAGCGAGTGGCGGAGCCGCGAGCGATAATAAATAAGGTAGCAATAATAACAGAAACAGAGGCATATACACAAAAGGATGAGGCATCGCATTCTTTTCGTGGAAAAACTGAAAGAAACAAAAGCATGTTTCTCAGAGCTGGCTATTCATATGTATATCTCATATATGGCGTCCATCACTGCCTTAATATAGTAGCCGAGAAAGAAGGGGTCGGATCTGCCGTTTTGATAAGAGGGGTGATTCTGAAAGAAGGAGAAAAAGAAAGGAAAATAGCAGGACCTGGCAGGGTCTGTAAGGAACTTAAAATCAGCAGAAAACACGATGGAATTGATTTGCTTGATATACAAAGCCCTATATTTATAGCAGATGTTGGAATATCAGCGAAAAATATCAAAAGATCGGAAAGAATCGGCATCTCAAAAGGAAAAGAGAAGAAATGGAGATTCATCGCCTAAGGGTTGATAATAGTGGGATAATAGGGGGTTGACAGATGGTTGGCTTGGGTGTAAGATACTAAACAGATGGGGATTGGAAATCGCCCAAAAATGCGATTCTCCAACAAACCCAACCGATCTCTAAACTCCAAATACAACCAGTTGCTCTGAAGGGCGGTGTTTATGTTGTATTTGTCTCAGTAGAACTGAAGGCTTGTCGTTTACAGCGGCAACCTTCGGTAAATTAGCGACAGCCCTTAGTGGTTGTTTCTTGAGGTCCCCAGTAAGCAAAACTTCTGGGTAGGAATGCAGTTAAATCCAAGACTCTACTGAGGCTGAACGATGGAGAAAAGTTGAAAATCCCAACACGGTCGCAGGAGGACTGGGATATCACAATTTCTTCAAAGGACAGTGAAACTGCAGGCAGCGCGCCAATAACACTTTGTGTTAGGTGCGCTGCTTTTATTTTTATTATGCGAAAATGGGGGTGCGGTGAGCAAGTGGAAACAAGCAAAACACCCGCGGGGGCGGGTGTTTTGCTTGCGGGGTGGAGCCACGCATCTGTGCGGGGCGGAGCCGCGCACTTTTTTCCATCTTTTAGATGTTTTATTGTGGGCAGGCGGTTAGGTTTGTTGTGGCAAACCTGTACTTTCTGCCTATTCTCTGCTGATCTATCGGTATGATACCAGATATTTCAGTGTATTCTCTTGATGTGCCGAGAGAATCGGTGCACCACCAAGTTGGATTTTCTCCTTCAAGTTCAAAGAGGGCGACCCATTCGTTTTGTGTGGAGTTGCAGACGATTTTGTCGTCTTTGTTTCCTGTTCTTTTCTGGACTAAGTCCAGAGCTTCTTTAATGGTTTCGCTTGTCTCTTCACTTAATGAACCTCTGTTTCTGCCGTCTTCTACCACATTGCAAAAGTTTGTGTAGTTACCGTTTTCTGACAAGTATGCGACTGATGTGTCGCGGATGCTTGAGAGTTCTATTTTTGCTACTGATTGATTTGCGACTATCCTTTCGGGACTTGTCGGCAAAAGCAACCAGATGATGAAAAGTAGAACGAGGACAATAACAAGCAACAAAACTTTTTTCATTTGCTATGTGGTTAAGCGTTGGTTCTTAATTAGTTATTCTCGCAAGTAAAATCTCCTGAGGTTGTTCTCTTAATAGCCGCATATCCAGACACAGTTGATGCGTTATCATAGTTCCACTCACCACCAGTAGCACTTCCATCGGTTCCGGTAATTTCTTTTGATCGTCCAGCAGAATCAACACAATACCAATTCTCACCATTTGTTGCATCAACATCCTCTAACCTAAAAGCAGCAACCCAAGCATCTTTGTTTGATGCACAAAGAATTCTATTGTTGCCACGGGTGCTGAAACGTTCGCTTATTGACACTATTATTGTCTCTGCACTTTCTGATGCTTTCTTCACCTTTTCGTCACTACTGGCAGAATTGGTGAGAAGAGTTCCACTGTCAGTATTACAAAAAGTTGCAAAGCTGCCACTATTAGCATCCTTATACTCTACACCAACAGTTCTAAGTTGTCCCAACTCCAGTTGTGATACATTAGTGTTTGCTGTGTCCTCAGTCGTTGAAAGGGAAACCAAAACAACGGATGACAAGACACCAATGATAGCAACCACAATAAGCAATTCAATAAGAGTAAATCCTTTATTCATTATTTTCATAATAATTTACAATTTTTAATTAATATATTAATAAACACCTAAAAGGTATTAATTTTAATTATATAGATAAAATAAGGATTTTATCATTTATTATGCATTAAGGTTGGTGATAAAGAAAAGGCGGAAAATCCTTAAAATTGGCTTGAAATTGTGTATATCGGCAGGAGGACAGATGCCATCAGAATTGAGACGGCGAGCCCCAAAAACACTATAAGCAGTGGTTCTATGAGTTTTAAGGTGGCGTCTACATAGTCCTTTAACTCATTTTCATAGAAATTCGCCGCTGATGCCATCATACTGCTCAGTTCTCCTGTCTCCTCACCGACACGGGACATCTGAGACATAAGCGGAGGTATCAAGTCGGAGTGTGTGTCCAACACGCTGGCAAAGGATGATCCACCTTTTATCTTTTTTGATGCATCAATGAGCATTTTTTCATATATGACATTGTCCACGACTTTTGCCGTAACTTCTGTGGCACGAAGGAGCTGAACACCACTTGTTAACATAAGGGAGATGTTGTTCGCTATGCGAGAGAGGTAGAGGTTTCTATACAACCTCCCTATTATGGGGGTTGAGAGTTTGAGAAAGTCAAAAAACTTTTTTCCCTGTTTGGTTCTGCTATATTGGAATATTCCACCCAACAAAATAAGTATGAAAATAAAGAGCAAGAGAGAATTTCCTGCGACGAAATCACTTATAGCCAACATTATGGAGGTTATAAAAGGAAGTTCGGCTCCTGAATCTACGAGGATGGTCGCTATCTGCGGTATGACGAAACCAAACATAATCCACATAACTCCAACAAAAGTTAGTATGACAAAAGCGGGATAAATAAGTGCACCTTTTATTTTTCTTGTCACATCATATGACCTCTCTAAGTAGTCCGCGAGCCGAAGAAAAGATGTGTTTAATGTTCCTGCTTCCTCACCGACGGCGACCATGTTAACATAAAAAGGTGAAAATGCTTCTTCGTGTTCTGCGAGTGAGTTTGCTATTGGGACACCTTTTTTTATACTCTCAGAAACTTGGGTCAGTATGTCCGCTAATGCGGGGTTGCTGACCTGAGATGTCATAAGAACGAACGCACGGTAGGCAGGGACACGCGCTTCAAAGAGGGTTGCGATCTGTCTTGAGAAAAGAACTATGTCTTTGTTTTTAACTCTCTTTTTGATTATATCAACGCCCCAAACTGATTTCTTTTCTTCTTTCAGAGATATGATTGTTATTCCTCTGCTTTGCAGTGTTGTTATCGCAGAGTTTTTGTTGACTGCTTCTACCATTCCCTTTGCTTGAACTCCGTCTTTATTTATTCCTGTGTATTCAAAAATCATATTTGTTTTTTAGTTTTTAGTGTTGGTTTTTGTTTTTTGTTGGTTGTTTGCTGTTTGCCGATGGATTATGGTTATGACAAGAAATAACCAAGCGACTTGGAGTCCGTTGCCATTTGGAGAGCCATTTCGTTGCTTATTTCCCCTTCTTTTACAAGGTTTGCGAGGGATTGGTCAAGCTGTATCATCCCTTCGTGTAGGTGGCTTTGTATTATTGAGGAGATGTCAGAGAGCCGATTTTCCCTGATTATGTTTGCTATCGCGGGGTTGTTGAGCAGAACCTCATAAGCGGGGACAAGTCCGCCGCCGACCCTTGTGACGAGGCGGATGGAGAATATGCCGAGTAGTGAGTATGAGAGTTGTTCTCTTATCTGCTCTTTGTCGTTGTGAGGGAATGAGCCTACTATTCTGTTTATGGTGTCTGCTGCGCCGTTGGTGTGGAGTGTTGAGAGGACTAAGTGACCTGTTTCTGATGCTCTTATGGCTGTTGTTATGGTTTCTTTTGTTCTCATCTCACCGACCATCATCACATCCACATCTGCTCTCAGTGCGGTGTTTAGTCCGTCTTCAAAGTTTTTTACATCTGTTGGGACTTCGCGCTGTGTGATTATACTTTTTTTGGATGAGAGGATGTATTCAATGGGGTCTTCAATAGTCATTATGTGTCTTGAGTGGCTTTGGTTTGTGTCTTCAAGCATTGAAAAAATTGTTGTTGTCTTTCCGTGACCTACTGGACCGACAACAAGGAAGAATCCTTGCGACCTGCCGACAACATCTCTAAGGACGGAAGGCAGGGATATTTCTTCTAAGCGGGGGATGAAGGTTGATATGTAGCGGAGGTTTATGGCTATTGAGCCTTTTGTGAAGTAGGCGCTGCCACGGAAACGGGCGGAGGTTTGGTCTATGGTGTGTGTGTGTGAAAACTGTAGAAACTTTTGTATTGAAAGCTTTTCTAATTGTTCAGCGGTTAGGAGCTCGGAGAGGAAGTTGTTCATATCTTCGTCTGAGAGTTCTTTTTTGTTTGGTATTGAGATAAGTTTTCTGAATACACGGATTGACGGAACAACATTTGGCAAAAGGTGTATGTCTGACCCTTCTTGGTCTATCAAAAGTTCAATGTATTCTCTTAGTTCTGTTTTATAGTCCATAGTTTGTGTTGTTATTAAATCCGTTTGGGTTTGGTGTTGGTGTTGTTGTTGGGCTTTTTGGTGTGGCGTTGTTTGGCGTGTTTCGTGCGTTTGGGTCGGTGTATTTTCCGTTTGCTGTGGCTTGTTCTTCCTCTTCAAGATCTTTACCCATTTTTACCCTTTTGTCTAAATCAACTGCTGGTGCTATGCTTTCGTCACCATTTTCACCTTCTTTCTCGCCTACTTTTGTTTCCTGCCCTATTGTGTTTATCTCAGTATATGGGATGGTGCCTTGTGCTGCTTTTCTTATGGCGTCTTCATACATTGTAAGCATTCCCTTTTTGCGAACCAACTCATACACTTTGAGTTCTGAGGGCTTTCCAAAGATAAGTTCTTCAACTTGATCATCAACTAAAAAGCCTTCTAAAACAGCGACACGACCTTTCATCCCTGTGGGACATTTTGGTGTTGGTTGGGCTTGGTATAGTTTATCAATCTTTGGAGCCCTGTCTGAAAATTCTTCTGGTAGGTCTTCAAACACGCTTTCAAGTTGTTGTTTCATTTTTGCGTGTGGGACAAACTCCTTGCCAACTCCGTCACAAAGACGGCGGACAAGTCGCTGACCGAAGACGGCTGTTAGTGCGGGTGCGATGAGGTATGGGTCGACGCCCATGTCAATCAGTCGTGGGATGACACCGACCGCAGAGTTGGTGTGTATGGTAGAGAAAACTTGGTGGCCTGTGAGTGCCGCTTGAACGGCAAGTGCTGCGGTTTCTTTATCACGAATCTCACCAACGAAGATGACATCTGGGTCGCCGCGGAGTATGCTTCTAAGCCCGTTAGCAAATGTGTATCCTATCTCTGGTCTTATCTCTGACTGGTTTATTCCCTCAATGTTGTATTCAACTGGGTTTTCAAGTGAGACGATATTTTTTTTCTCTCTGTCTAACTGCGTTAAGATGGAATACATCGTGGTGGTTTTTCCAGAACCAGTTGGTCCTGATGAAAGGATCATTCCGTATGGTTTTGCTATCGCCTCTTTTACAATGTCAATGTGATCTTTCTCAAACCCTATGTCTTCATAAGAGAGAGAGTCGCGGCTACTATCAAGCAACCGAAGGACAACCTTCTCCCCTTCTGGTGTCGGAAGTGTCGCAACACGAAAGTCAATTTTTTTGTTTTTTATCCCTGCGGTAAAACGACCGTCTTGTGGGATTCTTTTTTCATCAAGTCGGATTCTTGACCTTATCTTTAGCTGCGCTGTCAGTGCGCTGTGGACATTTCGCGGAAGTGAAAACGCGCGTGCCAAAACACCATCCACGCGGTAACGGATTATGAGTTTCTCGCGATACGGTTCAACATGAATATCAGATGCGTTAATGTCTACACCGCGTATTAGGAGGTTGTTAACCATTTTTGTTATTGGTGCGTCTTGTCTTATCACCGCGTTTTCTGAAGCGACTTTGCTGTCTTGATCAATGGAAGAAAAAGTAACCTCTTCTTCTGTGGTTGTTGCGTAGTCATCGCTTTTTTGGTACTCAGACAATGCGTCTTGAACTGCGCTTGTTGTTTCGCTGTATTGTTTCAAAATCGCCTCAAGGACATCTTCATTTATTTTCACCAGTTGAAAGTCAATGTTCTCGTGGGTGGAGATGAAGTTAAGGGCATCAATCGCCTCAATGTTCTTTGGGTCGGTGGTGCCCACAACGAGAACATTGTCGTCCTTCATCTCCAGAGGGACAATCCTGTAATACTTTGCTGAAGCTTCTGGGATGAATTTTAGGATGGGTGGGTCTACCTGATATTTATTGCCATTTGATGCGTAATTATTTTTTGGGGGTTGTTGTTGTGGTTGTTGTGGTGCTTGTGGTTGTTGTGCGGCGGTTGTTGGCTGTGGGGTTTTTGTTGGCTGTGCGACTTTTGTTGCCGACTCTTGTGGTGCTTGCGGTGCTTGTGGTGCTTGCGCGATTTTTTCTTTTTTTAATTCTTTTGCTTTATTTATATTTACAGAAGGATCTACCGGCTCTTTTGGTAGCCTGCTGGATAAAACTGATGGTTGTTTTTGTTGTGTTGGCTGTGCTTGTGGTTGCGCTTGTGGCTGCCCTTCTTGTGAGTTCTGGAATTTTTTTGCCAAACCACCGCCTACGCTATATGCTGTGGTTTCGTTTTCGCTTGTGTCTGTGTCTGTGGGTGTCGCTGTTGCTGTTGCTGTGGCTGTGGCTGTGTTTGTGCCTGCGCTCAATACATCATCATCTGTGGCGACAACACCCTGTGAGTTGTTAAGGGTGTCGTCCTGTTTTATTACATCTGATTTTTTTGTTTTTCCAAATAGTGCCATAGTATTATCTGAAAGGATTTTCTTTACCTTGTGTTGATGGCGTTATGGGTATTGAAAAGTCCTCTCGCGACTGTGAAGAGAAGCTTGTTATAAACTCTGTGTCTATTTTTATATCTCCTATACTATTTATCAAAACAAGCAATTCATCTGCATCGCTTACTGCCTGTGTTGTGGTTGTTTCGCCTTCAGCAACTTCTTCAACGGGTGGCGAAACAACTACACTCAAAAAGTAATACACCACGAGTGTTATAACTACGAAATATGCCAACTCTTTTATTAAAATTCTTATAGTTTCTGTGTTCATGATGCAAAATATAATTTAAAGGATATGGAAAACTGCTGTCGCGTATTTTCAACTTCCTGTCCGTCCTCACCAGAACCACCGCCACCGCCTCCAGATGTTGTGATGGATTGAATCGCGATACTCCTAACACTTCTCTCTATGTCTATCAAAAATTCTTTCATCTCAAAGTATTCCGCCTCAAATGTAAAACTCATATTCACCACCGCAACAGAATTATCTGAAGATTCGTTCCCTACTGATAAGTTTACACCATACGGACTAAGTCTTATTAACCTTCCGTTTCTTGTTATCAGTGATTCAATCTCACGAGCAAAACCAAGCAGGGATTCTGCAGAATATTTAGGAAGTGCGTTGTTTATGAGGGTCTTTGTTGCAGAAGGTATGCCTTGATATTCCCTGTTTAGAGAATCCCTCTGCTCTTGCAATTCTTGCGTTCTGGTAAAGGCGTTGTTAAGGGATGTCTGTGTCTGCTTCGTCCCCTCAACTGCAAGCCATACCGACTGAGACAGGTAGAAATAAACTAAACCTGCTACGATGATGAACAATACTGGTGTGATTATCTGTCTCATAATAATTAAGGCGAATTAGTGGGCGGTGCCGTTGTGGTGGCATCTGGCGTTGGAGGTGTTGTGGCGCCTGGCACTTGTCGTGTAGGGAGCCCTTGTTGTGCGGGGTTGGTTGGTTGTGAATTTTGTGGGGTTGTTTGTTGCTGTTGTTGTGGTTGTTGTTGTGGTTGTTGTTGTGCCGGATTTGCTGCCGGATTTATCGCTGGGTTTGCTGCTGGTTGCTGACCAAAAAAACTCGCGGGGTCAATATCAACGCCACCCTGCTCAGGGACAACGCCACTGCCTTGCTCATTATTATTGCCGTCAATAATAATGGCGGATTGTGGTGAGGAAGGGTCTTGTGTGTTTTCTTGTATAGTGTTAGGAATTACAGCATCGCGAGTTGCTTCTTTTTTTATTAAATCTTTACCAATGTTGCCCGAAACACTAAAGACATAATTGCTTGCTTGATCCCTTGGAGAAAAACTCACCTGTGAAACATTCAAAGAAGAGAAAAGTGTGTCGGACTTGAAGGCTCTTATTTGGTTTATTATGTCATTCAACGACACCAACTCTCCAGAAAAAGTTAAAGAATAACTATCATCATTTTCTGTTATGCTTATGTTGTAAATTGTTGCATCCGACAACAAAACTTTTTCAAACCGACCAAAAAATCCGTTAAAAGAAATACGCGAAGTCTCAATCTGTTTCAACGCATTCACATTGTTATGAAAACCATCAATCTCCTTTATCAACTCTGGATTAAAGTAATCTTTCGCATCAACAAGTTGTTGTTGCAATGATTCAATCTGCCTGCCAAGATACCAGTTGTATGCATGCCCTGCACCATACCAACCAAGCGAAGACAAAAGAAGTAAGAAAGACAAAATATAAAATATGGAAATCTTTTTCTCTGGCTTTTGGCTGTAAACACTATCCAAATCAGGACGGCTGCTTTGGTCCTGTCTTTGTTGCTGCAGTTGTTGCGGCTGATTATCCTGATTTACTGTCGGACTTTTCGTGAAATTATTGGCAAATTGAGGAATCATAGTTATGTTTTCTTATTATAACACCTACAAAACAACAAACACCTTTTTATAAAGGGTTTTATTGTGGTTTATTGTGGTTTTTATCTGTCCTCTTCACCCAAAGAACGAAGAGCCGAACCGATGGCGACAGAAAACTCAGGGCCTATGCGTTTTACGGAATTAGCAAGATATTTGGGGGTTTTAATAGAGAAAAATGGGGATGCCATTTCAATATCCACATTTATATTCTCTTTTGCAAGGTCCAAAAAGCCCTCAAGGATGGAGCCGCCGCCCGTCAAAACAACCTTTCCCACATTTTTTCTATACTTATTTTGGAAAGTACCCAATGAGCTGTTTATCTCACCAATGATATCTTTAACCACAAGCCCCTGCGCTCTGCGGGCGTTCTCATCACTAATAGACAAACCCTCTGCCCTTTTGACTGCCTCTGCCTCGCTAAAAGTAAAGTTCAAACTCTTTGCAAGAGCAAGGGTGATGTCCTGCCCTCCCTTGTTTATGAAGTGGGAACGAAGGATAACACCATTTTCAACTATGTAAAACTTTGTTGTGTTCGCGCCCATATCAATTATGAGTGTGGGGAAAAAATTTCTTGGCAACACCGAACGGAGAACACTAAATATCTCTATCTCAAAAAAGTTTATATTCAAATTAGACGACTGTGCCACATTTTTATATTTTGATAACTGATCGTTGTGTATCGCAACCAAAAGAACTTTCGCCTTGTCTTCTTTCTTTGGCGCATCTTTTGGTTTTTGTTCAGTATCAACTAATTCATCCCCCTCTTCCTTCGGTTCAAAAAGTGCTTGCGCTTTTGACAAAACATTTTCAGGAACAATAAACCAATCAATAGAAACCTCTTCAATGGGGATGGGAATGTATTTACGCACCTCGTAAGGAATTATTTGCGCCAGTTTTTTCTCTGCAACATTTGGAACTTCAATAAGTGAAATCAAACTCGCAGAAAAAGGTATGGAAAGACCAGCAGACCTTGTTGACACACCTGACTCTTTTAAAAGATCGGTGAACACTTCAAGCAAAATTTTATCCGACACATTGTCTATGGAACAACCCACCTCTTTTTTTACATAAGGACCTATCGCAAGAGAGCCGTATGTCTCAAGTTCCACAACGCCCTTGTCTTTTTTTAACTGGACAATTTTTATAGAAGAGGAGCCGATATCAACTCCCACAACGGATTTAGCATTGCTTTTGAAAAATTTTGAAAAAATAGATACCATTGATAATATAGATTCTGAAAAGAACTCTACAATCAATGATAATTATAACACGGACCATCGCCTTCTTTGCAAAATTATTCAAAGAAACCGCAGATATAATAGCGCCACCCAAGAAAAACACTTTTATTTTGGAGAGTAAGAGTGGCAAGATTCTTGTGCCCAAACAAACGATAAGCATACACAACGGACACAGAGCACTCACCCACTATGACGACAAGAATATGAAATTGTTGCTACACGCCTTGAAATATGAAAAAAATTTGGCTGCTGCAGGGGCGTTGGGGCAGATTTTGCTTGATATTTTGTTGGAAGAAATAGCGGAGGCACAGATGTTTTTACCACCAGAATCCATTTTGGTAACGCACATACCCGCAGATCAGAGGAGGTTGAGAAAAAGAGGATACGACCACTTGGAACTCATCTCAAAAGAACTGGAGAAAAATGATGTATCGGTTAAGGAATTGTTGCGCAAGATAAAAAGCACCGCAAGGCAGACAAAACTAACCGCGAAGGAGAGGAAGTCTAACCTTCGTGGCGCGTTTGAGGTCACGGAAAGTCTCGCAGGAAAATACATTATCGTTTTTGACGACATAACCACAACAGGAGCAACCCTAAACGAAGCGAGGAAAACACTAAAAAAGAGCGGCGCGAAAAAAGTCAGCACCATCGCCATCTGCCGCGCTGGGTTTTGATAAAGCCCAAGATGTGGACACGAATGGATCACGCTGGAAGTTTTCCCACAAATAATATAAAATGATATGGCATGGTGTCTATGGTGTAATGGTTAGCACTCGGGCTTGTGGAGCCTGCAGTGAGGGTTCGAATCCCTTTAGACACCCTTGAAATCAATTACAAATACCCTTGTGGTATTTGTAATTGGTTTTTGGTCTAAGCGGGAATTCTCACGGACGGGGTTGCAGGGGGTTTCCGAACCCCCTGCAGGGGTCAGCGAAACAAAACAATGTCTTTGTTTTGTTGAGCGCATAGGGGTGCACCCCTATGGCGCAGACAACACGAAGTGTTGTCGAGCAGTGAGTGTTCCCTTTAGACACCCCGATAAAACATATTTAATTATTTCTTAATCACATTAAGAAATCTGTACTTGCCATATGAAAGAAATTGCCGAAGTCCTGGATATTCAATAGATTCATATTTCCACCCTTTCTCAAAATCAACAAGGTATAAGCTACCGTGAAAACGTTTGGTAAAAACTAAGTATCTTAGTTTTCCATTTTCAAAAATTGGTTTTGAGTATTCTATATAATCTGGTATGTAATCCCCTCGCCATTCTCCATCAATTATCATTATGTTGTCATATAAGGAACGGCTGTCTGTCTTGAGTGGATGTTTTGTTTTATAAGCATAATGGCCGTCTTCATATATACAAACTATTGTTTTATTATCACAAAATGGAAATGAGTTTATTGCATTTTCATCATATGAGAAAAATGATCTGATTACATTTATGGTAATATCGTCTACCTTCCCTCCATTTTTTACAAGGTCAGCATTGAGTTCAACTAGTCTAGATAATTTTCTTTTGTAGTCAAATTTTAAAAGATAAAAATCACCATCAACATAATCCAAATCAATAATATTTGTGTATTCATTATCGCCATATTTCAGATATCCCAAGCCTAGACCCTCAAGGTTATCATAATTTTCTTGTCGAAATATTCTAACAATAGTATTATTATCATCTAAAAAGAAGTCTGTCACTGGCAATTTTTCATGTACTACCACGGTCGTTCCGTCTGTTATATCATATATATAAAATTTTTGTCCTTCCTCCTTTTGATAAATCACTACGCCCTTGATTTTCTTAAATATGTAGTTAGTAAAAGATGGTGCTGGTCGCAATCTATCTATTTTTTTGTCTGACAAGGGGACCCCCAAATATTCTGCTAGATAACGTTCTCCGACATCTATTTCTTTTATGTATTCTTTTGTACTCGCTATTTGTTTATTATTTAGGAAAAGCCCTCTTTCTTCACAGCCGTTTGTCCCAATAGAATCATAGTATTTGACTTTAACGCATTTCTCATAAATTACATTTTCTTCATCATACCAAAACTCATTTGGTGAAGTTGTTGATACAAAATAATTTCCATTATGTTTTATACACCATGAATTCTCTATGTGGTTACCATTTTCTGCTTTTTTGATTATCTCCTTACCACACCCTATATCACGACCTTCGCCAAAGCTATTAATTAATGAAATATATTCTTGAGAGTTTGGAATTGGTAATAAATTTGTCCACCCCTCTTCGCTTTCACCCACAACCTCGCTATTTATATTTACTTGATTATAGACTGCATCACCACCCTCCACACCAAGCAAAACACCATATTTACTAAAAAATTCTATTCGTGGCACAAGAAAGAAAATAAAGACAAAAACTAGCAATAAAAGTATTAGAAGTGTTTTTAATACTGACTTCTTATTTTTATTGATATTTTGAAGTATTCCCTTGATGTTCATCTTTGACATGGTCTATTTATCCCACCCACTAAACAACAAAAGCAGTATATCACACACCCAATTTTTCTGAAATTTAACAAGCATCTAATGAAACAAGTCCTGTTTTTAAGTGATTTTGTTGGAAAACTTGCAATATATCACTTCTCCCCAATCTCTCACACCAAATAAAAATAAATTATTCCCTGTTATTTTCTATAGCCTGTGTTCTTCAACAACACAGATTGGGTAGCCACCAGGGTTTGACCCTCCGCCAAGGTCAAGACAAATGTCAAAATATATTGCCTTGTGCCACTCCATTCCGAGCCAAAAAGCCAATACCAGACCAAGAAAAATTAAAACCGTGGAAATAAGAGTTTTATGTTTTTCCCAAACACTCATACTTTATTCTACCACGCACCGCCCTGCCCTGCAACCGAGAAAATTGGGTCAAAAGAAAAATGATGGCGTGTGGGAAAAAACTACCCCCTAAAAATCTGCTAAAGATTCTTAGGGGGTGGTGGGGTTGGAAGTTTCAAAGGTGATGCCAAACATTTCTTCAAGGCATTGTTTGGCATTGAAAAGCGTGCTTGCGCTAAAGGTTTGGGTTGGCTTTCCGTCATTCCCCACAATCACCACCTCAAAACTATTTCCCTTTTTGAAAATATCAGCAAACTTTTTCTCTTCTTTCGATCCGTCAGTTTTACAGAGATAAACAACCCATTCGGGACAATCCCCATAAATACCAAGTCGTCCTTCAGAATCCACGATGGCGACCTCCATATTATTTGTTAAAAGGACATGAACCGACTGGCTCAGAACTAATTTAATTATACCTCAAAAAGGGTCGCAGAGTGTGGAGGCGAGCGACAATAAAAAGTCGCCACCTCGGTGGCGGAACTTGGTGCTCAGGAGAGGACTTGAACCTCCACGGGATTGCTCCCACACGCCCCTCAAGCGTGCGCGTCTACCAGTTCCGCCACCTGAGCATATAGATATATCTTATATCATTTTGGGAATTTTGAGAAATGGGGTGGAAGCAAGCGAAATAGGTTGTAAAGGCATAAGTCCGACCGCAACGAGCCTGCGAGTTGCGTCAAGCGAGGCGGTGAAACTGCCGAGCGATAATAAAAAGTCGCCACCTGAGCATATAGATATATTCTATATCATTTTTCTAATCTATGTACTCCAGCCCTCAAGCGTGCGCGTCTACCCAGCGAGCCTGCGAGTTGCGTCAAGCGAACGGAGTGGGCGACTAAAATATATACTCTATTCCTTGCAATAGGTAAAAACTTACATACGGAACAAACAAGACAAAGAGGATAATCAGAAGCACATTATACACTTGTTTATCAAGGTAGCCAGCCAACCAACGATACAAATAGACGGCAACGATACCGGCTATCACAACAGAAAGCATGGCTAATGCCCAATGTGAGTAAGTCGCAACAGGAGCACTTATCACATAAATTATGGTGACTATTGCTATTACAACGGTTCCTGTTTTTGGGTTGATATTATTCATACAAATTATAGATTATCATTCTGAAAATGCACTATATAATTATTTGACTATATCAGAACTAATTTAATTATACCTCAATTTTATAAGGGTAACAATCGCAATGGTTCCCCACACGATTTCAAGCGTAAAAGATGGGAATGCTTCTCTATGAAAAGCGTTTATTCCAATACCAATCGCACCAACTAAATTCATAAGTTGATAGACACTTTTATCAGATTGGACTTTTTTAGAAGAAACAAGATAATACGCTAATAGGATTAAAAATGCTCCAATCCATCCAACTATGTCTACCCAGAGCTCAATCATGCTGTTCTTTGCTGACTTTCATGTTTATTTATTCTCCTCTTGTTTCACTTCTTCTTTCTCTTCCTGTTTTACCTCTTCCTTTGTTTCCTGTTTTACTTCTGTGCTCTGCTCCACTTTTTGCTCTTCCGTTTTCGCTTCTGCTTCTGCCTCTGCTTTTTTCACTTCCTCTTCTTTTTGTTTTGCAGCTTCTGCCTCTGCTGCTTCCTGCTTTGCTTTCGCTTCTTCTTCCTGTTTCGCTTTTTGGGCTGCGTTTTTCTTTATCTCCTCTTCACTGCTTGTTGCTTCATTAATATTCTCTGAACGGCGCAATTTTTGACGAATCACCTTAGGTGATTTTTCTCTTACAAAATAAAGTTTTGAGTGTCGGACTTTTGCACGCCGAACAATTTCTATTTTATCTATCATTGGAGAGTAAAGCGGAAAAACCTTTTCAACACCAAAGGCATCATTGATACGCCTGACTGTAAAAGTTGCACCTGATTCTTTTCCGTGCTTTCTGGCGATAACCAGACCCTCAAAGACCTGTATGCGTATGCGATCTTTTTCTGGAACTCTCTGATGAACGCGCACAGTGTCGCCCGCCCGCAAAGAAAGGCTGCGGCGGCTTTCAATATCAACTGGAGAATGGACTACACTTGAAAATTTCATATTAAGAATAATAGCACAAACAGATATTTTTGAAAAGGGCAAGAAATCTTACAAAACATTAAGCGCTTTTTCAAAATCTTTTGGTGTAGGTGCCTTAAATGTGGTGGGTTCGGCGCTTGAGGACGGCAGACGAACAGTTATTGAGTGGGCGTGAAGTGCGAGACGGTCAAATCCCAAGATGCAGTCAAGCCCAGAGGCATATCTTTTGTCACAAACTATGGGGTGACCGATTGACTTCATATGAACCCTTATCTGATGAGTCCGACCTGTTTTTGGAAACAAAGAGATAAATGACGCTTCTTTTGATGCAGACAAGACAACATATTCCGTTATCGCTTCACGCCCACTCTCACTTGCCCGTGCAACTGTTTTTTTTCTTATATCTTTTTTGTCTGTGATGATGTCACGCGAAACAGTCCCTCGTTGTTTTTTAACATTTCCATATACAAATGCTTGATATTCTTTTTTCACTTCCCTGCTCTGAAACTGCCGTTTCAAAAACATAAAACATTCTCTTGTCTTTGCTATCACGAGGACACCCGATGTCTCACGGTCAAGACGATGGACTATCCCTGGTCGTAAAATTTCTTTTCCTTCTTTTGTAATGAATGGTTCGCCCACTTCAATAATATCGGGATACTTATCAAGAACCCAATCAGCGATGGTCTCTTCATCAGACGCTCTGCCCTTGTGCACCAAACAATGCGCGGGCTTGTTTATCACAACCACATCCTTATCTTCGTGGAGAATTATGAAATCTGACTTTTTGTCCATTTAATTTTTATGTGGGCGATGGAGGGTTCGAACCTCCGACCTTTCGGGTGTAAACCGAATGCTCTAAACCAACTGAGCTAATCGCCCCCATGGGTGTTTACCATTATAACCAAATTTATCAGAATTTTTCACTATAGGCAACTTAAACCCCCGATGAAATCGGGGGTTTAACCATACTTACTTACAAAATTTCCAAAAAATTTAAGGAAGTATATCTCTTGTTGTGAATACAGTATCGCCCAACAAACCTAATTCTTTATAGGTATCAATGGTTTCCTGCCATCCCCTTTCATTTTGATCTCCGTAGTTGCCGTCAATCAACTTATCACACACACGCTCCCAACTATTAGCAACATAATTTGGGTCTTTCTCTGGAAATTCTTCTAAGAATGAAGCGACTGCGTCATCTTTATTCCGACATCCATCCCTGTAAGCACGCACTACTGCTCTTGACACATCTCTTATGAGTTCTTGCTCTGTTTCATAAGCGCTCCTTGATGTTACGATGTTTAGACCATATCCAGTAACACCATATTCAGCCAACAAAATCTCATATACTTCATTATCAAGCGCGAGCTGCACCGGACTTAACTCGGTGTAGTTCAAAGAAGCATCTATCGTGTCAGATAGAACTAAGGGAATGTCTGCACCAGTAAGTGAGACAATCTCAACATCATCATCATTAATGCCGTTGATTTTCATAAATGCCTTCAGTTCGTCCTTTGTTATGCTGTTTGGATAAACCCCAATTCTTTTTCCTTTCAAGTCTTCAGGTGCTTCTATACCCTTTGATCCCAAACCAAACAAGGTCGTTGGTATTTTCGGATATAAAACACCGAGCGAAACAATCTCTGCGCCGTTGCTGTTTGCTATGACTGTTGCACCGCCAGATGCCGTCCCTATTTTGTATTTACCAGCAGCAACCGAAGAGGTAACATTGTGAGCACCCCATGAGGTTATGATGTCAACATCAAGTCCCAATCTCTCAAATAAACCGCTTGAACGGGCATAATAAACGCCAAGGTAGGTTGGTTCTGCCTGCCAGTCAATAATGAACTCAAACGGTGTGAGCTGTGCGCTACCAACATTTTCATCGTCAGAAGAATTTCTAAACCCATATACCACTACTATGAGTATTATCACCAACAAAACAAGTAATAATATTTTTCCTTTCATAATTTAATGTTTTTAATGTCTATTAATATATATATATATATATTAAAATGCTAAGAATATCAAGTAGCCCATTACTGCTCGTGTCTAAAGCGTTTTAACACCACTTCCTGTAAAAACTTTATAAAAGTCAATAAAATCAAGCCTATAAAGGAAAGAATAACAAGAGAGGCAAAAGTTCTATCTAAGCGAAAATCAGAACCAGATGAGATGATCACATGACCAAGACCTGTGCCTCCACCGAAAAACTCAGCGAGAATTGCCGCTATGAGAGCAAAAGGTGCGATTATTTTTAATGAGCCAGCAATATTGTAGATTGAATTAGGTATGCGACAATATAAAAATTCTTGCCATTTGGTGAAGCCGTGATTTCTCATAAGCTCAATATAATCTTGACGAGTATTTAATAAGTTCGTCATAACAATTATTACAAACGGAAAAAACGGAAGTAAGAACGCGTTTATAATCTTTGATATACTTCCAAACCCAAACCAAACAATAAACAACGGAATGAGTGATTCTCTTGGGAAACTTTGGAATATGACTATATAAGGCTCAAATATATAAAGCAAAATCTTTGAATACGCAATTAAAAATCCAGTTATGGTTCCAGCCACTATGCCAATCAATCCTCCCACTCCAGCGTGGAACAATGTTTCAAGCGTTGGCTGAACAAAAAATTCTCTTTCATTCCACAGGGTTGAAAAAACATCAAGCGGTGCAGGGAGAATAAATTTAGGAAAATCCCAAATTATTATTACCAACTGCCAAACTGCCAGTAATAAGAGTACCGATATTGTGTAGTGGATTATGCTTTTTAATATATAAAATAATTTCATAATCATTCTTCTAATATGCTACTTTTAATCTGTTCTACAGAGTCGCTTTCGTCTGATTGAACAATACGACGAATACGAGATGGTTTGTTTTTACCTAATACAACAGATCGTTTGGAATACAAGGTGGCATCATATAGGTCGTGCGTAACAAACAAGACCACTGCGCTGTGTGATTCTGCAAATTTGAAAAGTTTTGTTGCTATTTCATCTTTTACTCGCCAATCAAGCCCATTAAATGGCTCATCCAACGACAAAATCTTTGGCTCGTTTATCACTGACTGTGATATTGAGGCACGACATCTCTCCCCACCAGAGAGTTCGTGTGGGTATTTGTCTTTGATGTGGTAGGCAGAAAATTCATTTAGTATATGGTTGATGTCAATTGACTTTATGCCACAGAGTTTAACCACGAGAGATAGGTTTTGCTCAACAGTGAGCCAGTGTAAAAGCGGAAAGTTTTGTAGCGTTCGTGATGTGTTTTTGTTCAGCCACTCTTTAGTCCGAGCTTCACCATCAACAAACAACTCACCCTCAAGGATGGGCGTTGTCCCAGATATTGTTTTAAGTATTGTTGTTTTGCCACACCCCGATGGTCCAATTATAGAAACTACTTCTTTTTGGTTTGCTTCAAAATTAATAGGTTTGGTGACGGGCTTGCCTGCATATCCAAAAACACCATCTTTTATTTTTAACATAAGCTTTATCTTATATTTTTTATTGTATCACAAAGATGGGTGAGATTGGATGGGATTTGGATGGGATAATGAGCCTTATTTTGAAACAGGATAGACGGATGTTGCGAGTTTAATTTTATTGGATTCAAGTGATTTGAGAATTGCCACATTGACTGCCTCTGCGAGACTTACCCTGTTTGAGAGGTTTTTGTTGTTTATCTTGTATGAGACAGAGATCAATATGCCGTGCAGGTCAATGTCAGATATTCCCGCAGATATGAAGTCAACGCCATCAATTGCATCTATACTCTCCCCTAAAATCTTGCTTATATTCTCCAATTTTTTTGTCTGAGTGGTTGCTGAGCCGACATAAAAAGCAACAGTAATTTTTCTGTCTTTTGGATTTCTTGAGTTCTCTGTTGCGTTACCGGTTATGTCGCTGTTTGGTATGATTACTTCTTTACCTTGGCTGTCTCTTATAACTGTTGCGCGGAGCCCAATTCTCTCCACCACTCCATCATGTTTTCCTGTTTTTACATAATCGCCAACTTCCATTATATTGTCTGCGTAGATTGTGAAGGTGCTGAACAAATCCTCAAAAACTTTTCTTAGGGAAAGCGCTATCGCCAAACCACCGACACCAAGACCAGCGACAAGTGATGTTATGTTTACTCCGAGGTTGGAGAGGATGAGAAGGACCGCGATAATCCATATCAATATGGTCGTTGTCGCATCCATAAACTTTCCAATCGCTGTAACTCCCTTCTGTTTACTTTTCATCAGTGTTTTGTGTATTGTGTGAGTTACAATCAATCTCAAGCCACCAATCATCCTATACACAACCCATATCCAAAGCACTCCAAAAACAATCGTGCCGAGCAGGTCGGGAAGTGTCAGTAAGTTAAGCGCGATGATTGCTGCGACGACATAATAAAAATCTGACTTGAAAGATTCGGCTGCGTGAAGCATAACTCTACACACTGACTCTTCATCTTTTGAAACCATTTTTTCAAGAAACCTGATTATGTAAACGCGAAAAATTATCCCTGCGATGCTCACAACGATGAACACCACAAAGGCAGTAGTTAACTGCTCAACTGTGTTTCCGAGTATGATGCCTTGTGCTATTATTTCTTCCATATTGTGATTAAAATAATTCAAATAGGTTTCCTATAAAAATAATATAAAGTGCGATATAGAGCAACCCCTCCCAAGTGCGGATAACCCGTGCAAAAACCGTGATGGCTATCAAAATTGACGAAACAGCAAGGAACGGCATACCGATTGACAGTGCCTGTCCGTCAATGGGAAGTGTTGAAAAAAGACCTGCCAGACCTGCTATTATGAGGGAATTAAAGATATTTGAGCCAAAAATATTGCCGAGAATTATCTCTATATTCTTCTTCCTTGCTGCCTGTATGGAGACGCTTAATTCTGGAAGTGAGGTTCCTATGGCGATGGCTGTTATCGCAATCAACTCTTCCCCAACGCCGATAGTGCTGGACAAGAAAACAGCAGAACGGATCAGATAGATTGACGACACTCCAACGATGAGACCGCCACTTATCAGTTTTACCAAGTTGTATATATTGTCTTCTCTGCTTGTCCGCGGAACATTTTTTTTGTTGTCTTCATTTTTTTGTTCGGGCTGATTTATGAGTGTGTAAATGATATACACGATACCAGAGATAAACAAAACAATCGCTTCTTGGAACACTATCTCTCTGTCTATTATGACGGCAAGAAAGATAACTGTTGCTGTTATAAATATTGGGACTTCTTCTCTTGAAAGGCGTTTTGAAATGTAAATCCTTATTGAGAAGATTGCTGCTATTCCTATTATAAGTAATATGTTCGCAACATTTGAACCAATGACAAGTGATGGGACAAGTGATGGAGAGCCCTGCACAACTGCAGATATCGCACTTGAAAGTTCTGGCAGTGAGGTTCCAAAACCAAGCACAAACACACCAAGCACAAAGGGGCGCAACCCAAGAGCATAGCCAAGTTTTTCAGTTCCATCCAAAAACAAATCTGATCCTTTTACAAGAAGAAGAATTGTGAGAACAAAAACAAATATCCAAAAGACAATATCTAACATAAAAACATTGTACCACACGGAGCGATTGGTAATTCCTTATGCTATGGAAGTAATTCTAAAAGAAAAATTTTGCCTTCAGTTCGCAAAAGAGGGGTTTGGGGAAATCTGTCTGTTCCAAGATATGTCACATTGTTTATTCCAAAATGTTTCATACTTTCAATGCTGAAAGTGTGCCCGTCAACTCTGAAATCTTCTTGGGTTGTCTTTGTCAAAGCGTTTAATGCTGCTGCCCTGTCTATTTCATGTTGAGACATTCTTGTGGTTTTTGAAAAATAATTTGAAACATCAGAATTAACGCCAATCTTTTTATAAAAAGCGACTTCGTTTTTCAGATCTTGTTTGTATTCTGCGACCTTCTTTTTTAATTCTTCTTCAATATTAACATTATCAAGCTTAAGTTCTTCCACAATCTGCTTTCGCACAACTTCGCGAAACCTTCTGATTGCCTCTTCCTCTGAAATTCCATCAAGCTGACCTAACACATTGCCATGCCACCCTATTTGTGCCCCTGCTTCAATATACTTGTTGTCACCTGCTGGAAATATGTAATTCGCGCAAGATGAAAAGCAGAGGGTTCGCACTCGGACATCTATCTCGTTATCATATACCCAATGACCCATATATTTTCCGTGTTTTGTGTTGCCGCCATCGGAGTTTATTATGAGTGTTTTTATTCTTTTGTTATGTCTGTTAATTGCATCTGCAAAATCAGCATATGACTTTCTGTCAATAGGTCCTATAAATTCTATGGTGTCGTTGCGAACTGAAATTTTTGCTTTGTTATGAATTATGCCGTGCCTGTCTACCCAATGACCTTCACCCTCTTCTAATATGACAGTTGGTCTGTCTTTTGATTGTGTCGGTGGGACCCTGCTTGCGACATAAGAATCTGGGACGGGCTTGCTCGTGGTGATGGGTGTTTTTGGTTTTGGTGTAGGTTGTGTCGGTGCGGGTGTTGTTGGTGCGATGTCTATTGGTGGAGGTGGTGGTGGAGTGTCGCCAACATAAATAATGTTTCCCTCGCTGTCGTATTCTATGTATTTTGAATCATCAAAGTTCAACAAGACCTCTTTATAAAACAAACCAGCGACAAAGGATAAGATTATAAATACTACAAATAAGATTATAATTGTGATAATTAACCCTTTTTTCATATTTAATTACACTTTAATTATATCATTTTGTGGTTTTTGGGAAATGGGGTGGGAACACTCACAGTCGCTTCGCTCCTTTCTATTTATTATCGCTCGTGGCTTCGCCACTCGCTTGATTTTGCTCGCAGGCTCGCAAAGGTCATACTCACACACTCCAATCTATTTTGTTCGCTGTGCGCAAGGCACATCTTTTATTATTTATGCGGAAGGGGTGGGATTTTTCACTTGCTTCGCAAGTGAAACTGTTTTCTAAACTCGCTGTCGCTCGTTAAGAAAAAAGCGCCGAACCTATAGCCCTATCGGGCTCGTTCGAACCCACCCCATATAAAAAATAAAAGATGGTAATAAAACCATCTTTTATTTTGTATGCGGAAGGGGTGGGATTCGAACCCACGGTGCCCTTGCGGACACTCCGGTTTTCAAGACCGGTGCAATCGGCCACTCTGCCACCCTTCCAATAAATAATTGTACATTACATACACCTATATACAAAATGGCGGCACATATAGCGGCACACATAACGGCACATATGGCAGCACACATAACAGCAATCACGACAGCAACTCCCAATCAACACAACACCCCAGCGCCAAACATCAGCTGTGATAAACATAAAACACTGCACCCAAAACAATCAGCAAGATAATCGCAAAATAAATGTGATTCCTATATTTTTTATCCATGACATCAAAAATAGCAGTCCCAAAAAGGCTCGCACAAAAAGCGACAAGTAAAAATCGGGTTGCCCTTCCTATAAGCGAACCAATGAAAAATGCAATTAATGATATGCCCAAAAAACCACCGATGATCGCAAAGACCTTGTAAGGTATGGGAGTAAATGCCACTATGATTGTAAGAAATATGATGCTTGTCGTGTATTGTTCCACTTGCGCAAAATATTCATCAAAAGAATCTAAACCTGCCGCAAAATCCTGAAACAAAAAACCAATACCATAACTCGCCAGACCTCCAAGAACAGAACCTATCGTTGTAATAATCGCAAGCAAGAACCACGACTTCCTGCTTGAAAGAACCATCGGCACAAGAAAAAAATCGGGCGGGACAGGAAAGAAAATTGCTTCAAGAAAAGAGATGAGACCGAGGACAGACCTACCAATAAAATTGTCAGCGCTCCGCGCAAGGTAATTTTTTAATACACCAATCTTTTCAGCAAACTTGCTTTTTTGTGTCTGCTCGCCGCTCGCCACACCACCACTTCGCACAACACCATCACTTCGCACAACACCGCCACTTCGCACAACACCATCACTTCGTGAAACACCGCCACCCCTCTCATCCTTTTTCCTTTTGTGACTCATACGATCCAGATAACTCTGCAGAATTATTGTCGCAGCCCGTGCATCAATATCAACATCACTATCAACCCTCTTCGCCTCTGCCGTTGTGTACCACTCTGGCTCAAAAACAACAGGCACACCACAAAAATCATTTATCTCCTTCGCCATCGCCTTTGCCTCCGCCATAACCCTATTTTCAGCGCTCCCCATACCTCTCGGCTCACCGATAACAATGACACCAATACCCCTTTCTTCCACCATCCCCTTCACATCCTCTAAAACACCTTTTTTGTTTTTTAGAGTCCTAAGAGGAAACGCGACATTACCACTATCATCAGATACTGATACCCCTATTTTTTTCGTTCCAAAATCTATGCCTAAGTAACGCATTGAGTTCATTATATAATGTATATATGGACTTAAAACAAGAGAGCCAAAAAACAGAGCAGAAACAACTGCCCAATATATGCTGGAATGCCTATGAGTTTCAATACAGAAAGAAATCAAAAGACAGACCAATAATAGTGATGATTGTTTCAATAACCATCGCGGTGGTGGCGTTTATATATGACAACATACTCTTCGCGATTATCGCGATATTGGGCGGCATATTTATAAAAGTTTTATCCAGCAGAAAGCCCGACTTTTGCGAGTTCCGACTTAATGAAAAAGGAGCGATAGCAAGAGACACCGTATACAAAATTGAAACAATAAATGGTTACAACATAGTAAAAAGAAGTGAAGCAGAAACACAGTTGGTTTTTACAACCACAGAAACAATAGGCGGAACAGCACACTTTCCTATAAGAAAAAGAGATGTGGAAGCGATAGAAGAATATTTTTCATATTACGACATACCCAAAATAAAAGATTTAGACATAACAGTGTCTGAACTTATATCTCAACACATCTAAACACAAGAACTCCGCACGCCGCCAAAACTAATTACCCAAAAAGTTTCTGAAGAAAGTTGGTCTTATTTTTACTCGCGCAAATTGGCTCACCACAGGTTTTTCATCTCTTTTACATTCCAACTCATATCTTTTTTCTGTCTCAACCCCAGAGTCTGTTGTGGCAGTGATGGTGTATATGTATGCGCTGTCCTTATTACTCCATTTATATGCTATACCACCCGTACCCTCTGCATTGATACTCTTTTTAGTTCCTATTAGATTTTTACCAGGGTCGGCATCTGTTTTCTCAACAGTAGTAGTGATGTCATAAACACCACAAGTTAATTTTGGTTCATCCTCAGGCTCCACATCCTGAGATGTGTCTGATGGGGACCCAGTCGCTATATTAATCTTCTCTGATGACAAGAGATATCTATAAGAAACGTCATTATCAGAAGTGGTTCCCGTCTTTACCCTTACACAAACCTTCATACCGTTATTTGTACTTATGCTCGTTGAGTATATGTTACCTTCTTTTGTAAAGTCAGTGTATGGTGATGCTGATGAACAAGCATTCTTATCAGTGGTACTACCAGGCACAAAAGCAAATGCCACTTCCGTCACACCCTCCACATGAGAAACAACAAATTTATCATTCAAGACAGGACCTGGTTCAACATCATTTAATATTTTTACTGGTGACTCAGACAGGTACTCCCTTATATCCTCCGTGACAAGTTTTACATTATCCTCACTCCTTATCAACTGCGGCTCTGCAGCAAAACTTCCGAGAAAACCTTCCACAGAAAACTCACCGCGTATTCTTTTTGTATAAAATGGTGTGGTTAATCCACCGGCATTAGTTGGAGTTCCACAGTCCACAAAATAACGGAGTATCCCTGGAGATGCTACCCTTCCTGTACTTCCAGATGGTTTCTTCAAATCCTCTGGAGGTAAACCAAAGTTTGTCGCTGACGAAACGAGATTACCACAATCAAAACTTACATCTATCTCATTACCAACACCAGAATCTCGGATTGAGATATCTATGAATTGTTCACCAGGATTTGGAATTATATTCACAAGGTCGCGTGGTATCAACTGACCTTCTTCCAACCTCTCACCACCCAAACAAGAAGAGATCTCTCTGTCGGCATTTCTATCACAAAAACGGAAAAAACCAAAGTTATCACTCCAAGCCCATCCACGAAGCTCCCTCTCACCAAAAGGCGAATTTTCTCTATTACTTCTCACTACGACTTCATATTTTTTTTCTGTATTTAATGTTAATGTAGATGTAGATGTATTTGAATTGTCAAAAGAAATCCAGCCGAAATTATGGTCTTCATCCTTAAAACCCTTCACTCTCGCCCAACCTGTCAATTTGTGTACTCTGTCCTCATTAATTATCCTCGCCCTACAATCACAGGTTTGAGTAGCCGTTTCGCTGGAAGTCCGAGCATACAACTTAACACTTTTTATTTTATTATCTCGCGGACCTTGCCGACTGGCTACCAAAACCCTTGCCCCAGATGATGACAAAACAGGATTAGAACCTGCTAGACTATTACTGTCTCTTTCCCATGAATTACCTTGTTTTCTATATAAATAAACAGATTCCCTCCCTGAAAAACCACTATCAACAGCAATCGTGTTGCCCTTTACCGATACAAATTGACCTAAGTATGAAACAGACTCAACTGTCTCTTTTTCTGGTTCTGCATCAAGGTCTGAAGTCTCATAGATATATATCGCGCTTTCCCACGATGCACCCACCACAAGAGTGTCGCCATCTATCGCGACAGACCAGCCAAACCATCGAGATGAGCTAGATGGTGGTTGACGCGGTGGTGGTTGTAATGTTTTTATTTTTGATAGTGTCTTGGCATTATAAACATATACTTTACCTTGACTACTATTGGTTGCAGGTGCACCCACCACAAGCGTGTCGCCATCTGTCGCGACAGAGTAACCGAAGCCCAGGACAGTGCTTGGGTCTGGTAGAGTTAGAGTCTGCATACTCCCCCATCTCCCACCTTGTTTTTTCCAGTAACGCACAGAGCCCGTATTGGTTGGTATATTACTCACACCCAATACAATCAAGGAATCAGATATCGCCAAACTGGTTGCAGGTGTTGTATCACTATTGGTAACGAACTCAACCTCTTTTTTTGCTATTGCATCACTATCTGCCGTATCAAAAACATGAATTTTATATTTTTTAGAACTTCCTTCGGTCTCTTGAGTATCACTAAAAACAGCGACTTTATTCCCAGATGCACTTATAGAAGTTGGGCTTGTCACTTTCTCATTTTGCCTTGTCCACTCGTTGCCTGCTTCTGTTAAAACTACCAACTCGCCTTTTGATTTGCTCACCAAATAAATTTTTGGCGAAACAAAATCAAGCAAAGACACATCATCGCCAACCCCTAAGCCAAGCTCTTCGTTTATAAAAGATCTATCTTCATCCCAACTTGGGGTAGAAGTTAAACTTCCATCGCGACAAATAGTACCACTACCAAACATACCAGTAGTAGCAGGACAATTATTAACATCTTCCTTATTAAATGAAATCTCACCGATAATAGGATTGTATGCGATGCCACTTAACTCCGATGGACCAGGTTTATATGTTACTTTTATTTTGGAGTTGGTAGTAGTATCAAAAGGACACTTCTCGCCCCTACTATTTTCATCACAATTAAGATACACCCAACCAACCACACTATTCCAAAGTCGCCCCACAAGATTCCAGCCGTCAGACCCAGTATCGCTCGCACTTCTGTCTAATGGCTTTGGTGGAACTGTTTTAGGAGACGATATCTGCGAAAGGGAAACTGTATTTGTCGCTATTACACAAATCTTTCTTGTCTCGGTCAAACGTATGTCCGTGATTGTTGCTGTTTTTGTTTTGCCACTAACTGTGAGTGCGGGTGTGTTGGTGTATGACGATGCGCTGGTAGGACAGCTTTGGGTGGCTGAAGTGACATATTTCCATTTAATACTACCAACACCACTCTCTGCATCCGTCGCAGTCACAGTCGCCGTGGTCGTTGTGGCTCTCGGATTTGCTGGCTCATTAAACCTCACCTTAACTGTTGGTGGTGTGTTGTCTGACGCTGTAATTATTACCCTAAATGTCCGCGATGCTGTTCCATCTGCATACCTTACTTGTATTGTGTTTTGTCCATTGTCGAGAGGATACCTTCCTGTCTCTTCTCCTGCATTAAGTATTGGATAAATCCAGTAATGCCCCGATCTTCCTTTAGATGATGGACAATGTAGTGAGTTACTACCTCTAGATCCACCGTTCATACTTGTGGTATGCGCTAGAACAGGACTACCGTTGATATATAGAGATGTTGCTTGGCCAGCATCAGAACATCCTGATATCCAATTGAAATACCTTCTATTTGAAGTAAGTAAACCACCGTCTGATACAGTGTGTTGACTACAACCAGACCTAGCAGATGAACATAAACTAAATTTAAAAATTATTGGTGGTGTGACAGGAGGACGGGTGTTGTAGGTAATTGATCGTTGTGGTGCTGCTGTGTTGTCGTTCCCTGCTGCATCTTGTGCTACACCAGCTGCCACATTGATATTTGCTGTTCCATCTGAGTTTGCAGGCGGTGTGTATGTTGCCGTGTAAGTTGTCCCACTACCTGCGAAGTTTGAAAGCGTTCCAACAGATGCAGTAAGTTCAGCAGCAACAAAACCAGTAACCGCCTCAGAAAATCTCACTGTGATTGTTGAAGTCACGCCAACCCCTGTTATTGACAAGGGATTAGGAGTTATTGAGACCGTAGGAGGTGTGGTGTCTGCGGGTGGTGATGCAGGTGTTATGGTGATTGTTACTGGGTTTGACCACTGACTGCTACCCGATCTTGCCACTCGTATTTTATATGTTCCTGGGTCTCTTACTGAGTTCCAGAGATTACTACTAGGATACACTATATAATATCCATTGCCTCCTGTAGCAGATTGGCTCGCCGTAGGGCAGGCAGATTCATTCGTTGATGGATTTTTGTTTGGATCAGTTCTATGGGTTGCTGCCAGGTTTGCATACATGCCATTATCTTTTTTTATTTGGAAAGAAAGACTTTCTGTTCTTGTACGACAACCGAAGATATACACAATCTTATTGTTAGTAGTTGACCCTCCATTTGTGATTCTTGAACAGTTGCTATTCCAAGGGCTATACGAACCGCCTTCCCTACATGGAGTGCTACCACTACCAACACCAATCGCTGTGATTGTTGGAGCAGTTTGTGCGGGTGGTGGTGATGGTGCTGTTATGGTGATTGTAAATGTCTGTGATGCTGTTCCATCTGCATATCTTACTTGTATTGTGTTTTGTCCATTGTTGAGAGAATAACTTCCTACATCATTTCCCGCATTGAGTATTGGGTAAATCAAGTAATGCCCCGATCTTCCTATAGATGAAGGACAAATTATTGAGTGACTACCTGTAGAGCCACTATTCCTACTTGTGGTATGTGCGGGAACAGAGTTACCGTTGACATATAGAGATGTTGCCTTACCACCATCAGAACATCCTGTTACAGTCTGGAAATACCTTTTAACTGAAGTGAGTGAACCACCATTTGATACAGAATGTGGGGTACAATCATTGATATTTAATGTACATAAAGTAATTACAGAAATTGTTGGTGCAGTTTGTGCAGGTGGTGGTGGCGTTGGCACTTGTGCGGGTGCTGTTCTTGTAAATGTATGTTTTGTAGCAGATGATTCTTCTTGTGCGTTTGCCCCATTCACATCTGTCGCACCCAATACACAGACACTAATTTGTCCAGTTTGTGTAAGTGTGTCTGTTATTTCTGCCGTTGTGGTTGAGGTTGATACCGCTCTCCAAGAAGAAGAAGGGATGTAAGTCCCCCCAGAACAAGAATTTCCTGCCACAACCTTATACTTGTAGTGAGTAACACCATTCCCTCCCACATTTAAAGCAAGTGCACCTGCAGAACCTGTTGACCCTGCTGCTGGTGTTCCGTTGACACTTGCTTGTGCTGTTATGGTAATCGTTACTGCATTTGATTTCTGACTGCTACCTGGTTCTGCCACCTGTATCTTGTATG